>JBGPAN010000566.1:0-3151 GCA_041480785.1 Bacteroidota bacterium
CAAACGCGTACACTTCGTCGACCTCACATCCCCTTTCAGGTAACTCTCCCAAAATAACTCTTTTGCTTTTTGGTTGCAGGAAACGCCAACAGAAAAAAGCCTGGTGCGCTTGTGTTGCCGATTGAGCAGAAGCTACCGCATTTGTTTGTTGCGGTGGCGGCTAACGTTTAGCCAAACCGCCGTTGCGAGCCGCCACTACGACTGATTCATTTTGTGGCGGCGAGCAATGGAGCGAGCACTTTACATTTAGCCAAACTCTGAACTTCCCTCGCCTATCCAGTGTGCGAGCGCCGGTTTGCCGTTTGTTAGGCGCCGGCGGTGACGAAAGAACATAGTTCAATCGATTGGGCCATCAATTAACAACGCTTTGTTCAATCGTCGTGTCAATGGCTGAAGATCCTTCTTCAAGTCTGATATCACAGCTCTAATGAGATTAATGCCGGAACGGCGGAATTCATCTCGCGTATAAAGGCCAACCGAGTAAGTATCGTACTCTGTGTAGGTGAACTTCTTCATGGGACTCAGCAAGTTATCGCAGATGTATATTTCCGTCTGAATGGTTCGAAGGAATACCTTGTATGGTACACCCAGAAGAGCTGGGAAGCCTAGGGTGCAAATATTGAAGACCGTGAGAACGCCGCCGCCAATTGTGCCTTGAGTTGTATCGTGAAGGATTCTTAGCTCGATGTAACCCCATTGCTTCTTGCTATCCGAGAAGAAGTTATTGTTGAGTTCCGCCTCGTAAACGGTGGCAAACTCAGGTTGAACCGAAGATGTGTCAATGCGTCTGCGACTGGCGACACTGCCTGCAAATCTTACCTGAAGCGGGAGAAGCCTCTCCGAAATACCATCGTTGGTTGGAGCCAATAGTGCTGGATCCAAGGAACTGCATGAAACAAAAAGCAGAAAAAGGAAAACGGAAATGAAAGACGCAGAGTTTGTCATCAGAACTCTCCGCTATGTTGAAAATGGAACATTCGCCTCACCGCTGGCGCCTAACTAGCGCCAATATGCGTATTGCGTCAATTATTCCCCACCGGTGTCATGGGCGTCAAGATCTTGCGTGTTTTTCCTTCTGGGGTGAATGATCTGGTCAATTGGGCTCCGTATCGACGCGATGTGCCGACGACTGACGTGAGTATAGATTTCAGTGGTCTTGACACTGCTGTGTCCCAGAAGCTCTTGAATGAATCGAATGTCCGTCCCTTGTTCAAGTAGATGTGTTGCGAACGAGTGCCTCAGTGAATGAATCGAAACTTCCTTGCCTATGCCCGCCTTCTCCGACGCGCACTCGAAGACCCATTGCGCACTTCGAATTGAATATGGCTCACCTTCTGTCTGTCCTTCGAATAGCCACTTCTTGGGTTTGTGGACTTTCCAGTACACGCGCAATTCTTCCAGCACCGCATCTGAGAGTATCGTGTAGCGATCTTTTCTCCCTTTGCCTTCGTGAACGTGAATGAGCTTGCGCTTACTATCGATGTCCTCAGGCTTCAGATGAATTACCTCGCTAACCCTCAATCCCGCTGAATACGTGAGCATGAGCATAACACGATGCTTGATGTTCCCCAGACTGTCGAAAATACTCTTGACTTCGTCAAGGGACAAAACGACAGGCAGTCGCTTTCCCTTTAGTGGGCGGTGGATATCTCCCAGAACGATCGGACGCTTGTACATCTCTTCATATAGGAAACGTAGCGCATTGATGGTCTGATTGACTGTGCCGGATGAGAGTTTTTCTTTTTCGATTTGATGAAGAATGTACATTCTGATGTCTTCGTTTGAGAGGTCACGTAATGGCCGTGGCGCGAAATATCTCTCGCAAGAGCGGAGACAACTCTGATATGACTTGATCGTCTTCGGACTGTAATTGCGAATCCTCAACTCTTGCTCAACGACCTGAAGGGCAGTCTTCGCCTGGAAAGGAGGTGCAGCAACCTGGGGCCGCTTCGTCTCGGGAGGTTTTGTGAAACCGAACGCTGCGGAAACATCACGATCAAGGATCCTCCAATCGGTACGGAAGACAGCTAGGACACGTTCGAGCGCTTCTCTTGATCGGGGAAAGCTCCAACACTGCCTGTCACTTTCCCATTGACATCCGGGAATCGTCATTAGACGTCGAATTGTTGGTTCGTTGAATGGAATGGCGACACCAAGTCTGTCCTGAGGAATCAGAAAAATCTTTTTCTGGGAAAGGCTGGGTTGAGTCGGACCTTTTGATTGAGAGGGCATTGGACCACCTAAAGGAAAGGGAAGAGTGCGGTGCGAGGCGGAAGAATCTCGATGTCAAAGTATACAACAGCGCAGAAAAAAACAATCAACGCGCCACACCCATGCTGCATCTTCCGCCGAAATCGATTGGCGAATTCATCCGTCACGGCACAAATTGAACTTTCCCTGAGACAAAGTTACCTCGGACCATCGGAAGGCGCAATACCGGAAACTCGGTATTTTGCGGTGATGGATTAGAAATGAGAATACCTGTGGAAATCAAGCGAAGCCGGGGAAAACACTCGATTTTAGTTCGTCTATGGCCGCTTTCTCGTTGAGAGGGAAGGAGGAGGGGTCTTTATGGCAGCGGAGCGTAATCCATCACGCTGAAAATCGGCAAACTGCTGACGGCTCAGTGGCGTGATTGCCTTCTGATTCTGCGGGTCTGTCATGTAGCTGTAGAGAATCTTGTAACTGTCGTAGTCGAATCGTCGCGGAGTCTGTACAATCTTCTCGAATGTGCCGTCGGAAGAACGAACACCACCGATGAGACACCAGTTGTCTAGAAGAAATACCTCTCTGTGACTGCCATCTGAAACACGCTCTTCGATCGCGACGGCGCTCTCGTACGGCCAGGCTTTGATCCTGCGCGCCTCGAATGCTTCCTCAACGCGCACGTTGTATTTTTCGACATCCTCCTCACCCATGCACGCGCCATCACACTGATGAAGGTGGTAGGAGAAACAATATCCTCTTGCCACTTCAAGTTTCAGGAGCTTCGGACAGAGACGGTGCGACTTCGCGATCATGTCGAGAAACTCCTTCGCCTGCGTCCGATGTTTGAAAACGCCAAGAATGGGCTCCGACTCTCTGACCTCGAGATAGTCGACGGCATCCAGATTGACAACGATGTAGCCTTGCTTGTTGAGCACGCGCCGGG
>JBGPAN010000567.1:0-3145 GCA_041480785.1 Bacteroidota bacterium
CCCTGTGACCCGCAGCCTGAAGGTCGCGGACAAACGCTAGCTTTTCGGCAGGCGTCTGGTTGAAGCGGAGCTCGGCGAAGTGAGGGTAGAGTTCCTTCAGACGTTTCTCTTCACTGCTACTGTCACCGGAGAGCACAATGATTGACCGACCCGACCCCAGGTGTGTAAGTACTTCCCGAAGCCCTTCACGATATTTGTTCTCGAATTCGAACCATCCAAGAACTCGGCCATCGAGAGAAGCATAGACTCGCGTTTGCTCTGTCCCCGTGTCGCTCGTTGGGGCAACTGCCTGCACAAATTTGGCGGATCCAATGAGCACTCGTCGACGTTCGATCAACCCCCGAATCCCTTCCCCCGCGACTTCCTCGAATTCTTCGATCTCGCCGGTCTCCCTTGCATCGAGATATTCGACAATTGCGCGGCTCAAGGGGTGGGTCGAGCTTCGGGAAAGTGTCGAGATGACTCTCCGATCAGCGTCACTTGTCAGATTTCCCACAAAATGAATGGAGGCCGAGTTGGCCTGCGTGATCGTTCCCGTCTTGTCGAATATGACGGTGTCGATTTTTGCGAGAGCTTCGACAACCCCTGTGTTCTTGAGGAAGAACCCCTTCGTGCCGAAGAGCCTCATGGTTGTCCCAAAAGCGAATGGGGCGGCCAGGGCAAGGGCGCAGGGACACGCAACAATGAGAATTGCAGTGACTGCATTGAGAACACGTGTCGAATCCAGAACAAGCCAAACCAGACCCGTCAGCACTGCAAGAATGAGAATGCCGAGCGTGAATTGCTTTCCGATTGTTGTGGATAGCGTGAGCAATCGGGACTTGGATTTCTCTGAAGAGCCGAATTCGTTCCACAACTGCATGAGTTTGCTCTCAGACACCTCCTTGATGGCCTCTAGTTCAACGGTCGATCCGACCTGCTTACCTCCCGCATACACAATCTCCCCGACCTCTTTGAGGCTTGGATGAGATTCTCCGGTTACGAAGCTGTAATCAATTTTCGCGGAACCCTTCATGACAACGGCGTCCGCCGGAATGATCTCATTGTTGCGAACAACAATCCGGTCTCCCGGCCGGAGAGAGGTGATAGGGAGGGTGGTTTCTGTGCCATTTTTCCTTACCGCCGCCGCAAGAGGAAAATACGATTGGTACTTTCGGTCAAAATTCAATCCCTCGTACGTCTTGTTCTGGAAAACGCGTCCGATCAGAAGGAAGAAAACGAGGCCTGTGACCGAGTCAAAATATCCGGGACCGGTTCCGGCAATGACCTCGACGGCGCTTCTGAGGAAGACGACGGCGATCCCCAGCGCTATGGGAACGTCGATATTGATGGCGCGTCTCCGCAGCCCCTGAAACGCAGAGACATAGAACAGGGAACTGCTGTAGAACGCCACTGGCAGGGCGAGCAGAAGATTGAGATACTCAAACAAACTACGAGATGAGAAATCAGCCTTTGAACCGGCCAGATACTCGGGAAGACTGAACAGCATAATGTTTCCAAAGCAGAAGGCGGCAACTCCCAGCTTAAGATAAAGTGTGCGATTTGCATGGGGAGCTTGTCTCTTGGTGGTGCTTCCCAGATTGAGCTCGGGCTCATATCCCAGTGACGCGAGAAGTACAACGATCTTTCGTAGAGAAGTCTTTGCGTTTGAGAAGCGGACGAAGAGGGTCTTCTTAAGAAAATCGACGCGAGACAATTCTATCCCGCCATCGAGACGGTACAGATGTTCGAGCAGCCAAATACACGAACTGCAATGCATCTGGGGAACATGGAGAGTCAAAACGCTGGTGCTGTCTTCAGAGTAGTCAAGAAGCTGCTGAAGAACGACGGGATCGTCAAGAAACTCAAAACGGGGAGCTGGTCTGAAGGATGGCGTGAGACCGGGAGATCGTTCGAAATCGTAGTAGCGGCAGAGCTCGCTTTGAGCGAGAATCTGATAAACGGCTTTACAGCCGGCGCAGCAAAAGAGCTTCCCATCGAATTCAATGCCCGATCGGTCCGCAGAGGTCCCGCAATGGTAGCATCGGAGGAGAACCTCGAAATCCGCCACAGCGGTCATCTTCCGGGAAGTCTCTGTATAGGAATTCAACTCTCGCTCGTTCACATCACAACTTACCAATCTCATACTCCAAGTTCAATATGACGACCGTGGTGCGTTGCCCCTCTTCGTGAACGGAAAGTCTTTGAAGGCATCATGCGAAGGGGCCTTCATTCCGTGTTCCGGGGTGGCGTGGATCTGTCTTCAAAGCGAGTTTAGCACCCAAAGTATTTGCATCGAACCGGAACTTTTCTTAATATTTCAGGTGTTTTCTCCTGCGTGAAGGCTTTCCTGAGATGGTGGATCGATCTTATCCAACAAACTGAGGCCTTCTGATGTCACCTCCCGGCCTATCCAAGAGTGTTTCGCGAGCTTATGCATGAAAAAATCAGTGCTTGATTACACGTTGCGCGTTCGGCTTCCCCTTGTCGTGTTTGTTGCGGCAGTCTCCTTCATTGCTACCTATTATCTCTCTCGTGCTGAACGCGACGGCGTTGGCTACGGACCGGTTCAGCCTGTTGCTTTTTCGCACAAACTCCATGCGGGAACGATGCGCATCGACTGTAAGTACTGTCACACGGCAGTCACGAGTTCTCCTCACGCATCCGTCCCTGCCGTTTCCATCTGCATGAATTGCCACACCGTTGCTCGCAAAAACAGGCCCGAAATCATCAGACTGACGAAGTACTACGAAGAGGGGGTCGCTCTTCCCTGGAAGCGCGTTCACAAAGTGCCCGACTACGCATACTTCAATCACAGCTCTCACGTGAATCGTGGAATCGATTGTGCGAACTGCCATGGACAGGTCGAAGGAATGGATGTCGTCAACCAAGTTTCAGAGTTTACCATGGGAGCTTGTCTTAAGTGCCATCGCTCCGCCCCCGAAAATCTGAGCAATATTCCCGGAGTCAAGAAAGGGCCGGAGTACTGCAGCGCTTGCCATCGCTGATCCTTTCAGAATGGAAAACCTCATGAAAAATGGATTGAAGGAGAGAAAGCCTGCACGCCCCGAGCGCCGCGCGTTCTTTGGTCAGATCTTTGCGACCCTTGGGGGTGGTTTTCTGGCAGGGAGTTATCTTCACGGACTGTTGGGAATGCACAAGCGAG
>JBGPAN010000568.1:0-3123 GCA_041480785.1 Bacteroidota bacterium
GTGCAGGATGTCTACAAGTTTACCAATGACGGAGATGCACGGCGAATCGTGGCCGGGACAATCGAGAGTGGATCGCTGCACGTCGGCGATCATGTCATCTTTCATCCCTCCGGCAAAAAGAGCTCGGTGAAGTCGATCGAGGAATTCAATGCTCCGGTGCGAACGGACGCCGAAGCTTCAGAAGCGGTGGGATTCACGCTGAGTGAACAGGTCTACGTTGCGCGCGGTGAACTCGCAACCAGGATGCCCGAGGCTCATCCCTGCGTTACATCCAGGCTTCGCGTCAGCCTCTTCTGGCTGGGTCGTGAGCCAATGGTACTGGGGAAAGAGTACACGTTGAAGATCGGGACGGCTAAAGCCCTGTGCCGCCTGGAAGCAATTCACACGGTGCAGGATGGCTCATCGCTGGAACTGAAGAAGGCGGATTTCGTCGGTCGCCACGAGATAGCGGACTGCGACATTGCGTTGAACAGGGCGATAGCGTTTGACCTTATCGATGAGGTGCCGGCGACTGCAAGGTTCGTGATCGTAGACCACTACGAGATCCGCGGTGGTGGTATCATACGCGAATCGCTGGAAGACCGGCAAGCGCGCTTGCGGGAAAAGGTGCTGTTGAGGGACTACAAGTGGGAGATGAGCACAATTCCTGCTCAAGAACGTGCAGCCAGATTCCATCAGAAGCCCGCTATGGTGATCATCACGGGAGAAAAAGACAGCGGCAAGAAACCGCTGGCGAGGGCACTTGAAGCGGAGCTTCTTTCCCGGGGATATTTTGCGTACTTTTTAGGGATCGGCAACATATTGTACGGCGTCGATGCCGATATCAAAGGGAAATCAAACGATCGTCAAGAGCATATACGCAGGCTCGCAGAAGTGGCACATCTCATGCTCGACGCAGGGTACATCCTGATCGTGACGGCAATTGAGCTCCAGAAGGAGGAGTTGGAGATCATTCAGACGACAGTCGCACCTGATCAGATTGTAACGATCTGGCGAGGCAAGACCGGGACTGAGACGTTGACTGCAGACGCAAGCATGCCGGAGGTCAAAGATGTTCATACCGCTGTGAACGACCTGAGGGTGTTGCTTGAGGAGAAGGGAATTCTGAGAGCGTGACTTCGCGCAAAGCGCTGGCAATGACAACAAGCTTGAAGTCATTGCGAGGAGTGGCTCCGAAGGAGCCGCGACGAAGCAATCTGAACTGCGCGGAACAGATTGCTTCGCAAGAAACGCTCGCAATGACTCGTTGCTCTAGTTCATTGCGAGGAACGGGACCTGGTGTGAGATCCTCGTATCTTTCTAAACGGTTTTTGAGATAGGTTCTAGATTTTATTCCTCCCGGTTTCACATCCGGGAAGCAGGGAGCAGTAGTTCGCAATGGACGATAAAAACACTTTGACAGCAGAACAAACAATCACTCCGGGCCGCGTGCGCCTTCGTCATAAGGCCTCTTTTGCGATGCGGATGCGGAGATATCGTGACATCGTCCGCGAGTTCGCGGTGGCCGATTTCCGATTGCGCTATCACGATTCACTTCTGGGTTATGTGTGGTTCCTTCTCAGCCCTGCAATGATGTTCGGTGTCTACTACTTCGTATTCACCGAGGTCATTTACATGGACGTTCCAAATTACGCTCTCTATCTGATCCTGGGGATCATCAGCTATAATTTCTTCCAGGACTGCACGTTCAGCTCGATGTTGAGCTTGAGCGCCAAAGCTCCAATCATCAAGAAAATCTACTTCCCGCGGTACCTCATCGTCATCGCAGCTTGCGTGACGGGCACGTTTTCTCTGCTGGTCAACCTCGGCATCGTCTTGTTGGTTGTCTTTGTCACGCGCGGTATACCGCCGCTGTTTTATCTCGTGCCTATACCCCTGGTTTGCCTTTTTCTCTTTGCGACAGGTGTGGGATTCCTTCTTGCAGCACTCTACGTACGTTTCCGGGATCTGAGCCAGATCTGGAACGTGGTGGTCCTGGCAGTTTTCTGGTTGACCCCTGTTGTATACGATGTAACTTCGTTGCCGGAGTCCACCCAAATCATCGTGTTCATCAATCCTCTCGCTCGCATTTTCATGCTTTTCCGGCACTATCTTTTATATGATTTTTTTGATTTACGATTTCTCCTCATCACAATTGTATCGTCCCTGGTCGTTTTTGTGATTGGATTTATGGTGTTTAGGAAGTACCAGGATAGATTCGCCGAACATCTCTAGGCCGAATGTGATTCAACTTGACAATGTGACAAAAGTCTTCGCGCTTCCTCATGAGAAGAAGAAAACGCTTTTTCATTGGTTGACATCGATGATGGGGAGGCATTACGATTACGAGCCCTTGTATGCCCTTCAGGGCATCAATCTCCATATTAAGGAGGGCGAATTCGTCGGGGTCATCGGGAAGAATGGATCCGGGAAATCAACGCTGCTGAAGGTCATTTCGAATATCTATCCGCCTACTGAGGGGAGCGTTCGTGTCAACGGCGACGTGTACCCGATGTTGGACCTGGGCGTTGGATTCCAACCTGAGTTTTCTGTCAAGGAAAACATCTACCTCTATGGCACGATGCTCGGGTTCACGCGAAAGGAACTGAGGGCCAGGTACGACAGTATCGTGGATTACGCTGATCTGGGAAGGTTTGTCGACGCCAAGTTAGGTACACTGTCGATGGGCATGATGTTGAGACTTGGTTTTTCAATTGCCATCCAATCTGACGCTTCAATATTTCTTGTCGACGAAGTGCTTGCAGTGGGTGACAAGGATTTTGCCCAGAGATGCGAAGAGCAATTCTGCAAGTTCAAGGCCGAGGGAAAGACCGTTGTTTTTGTAAGCCACGATGTGTCAATGATCGAAAAGATGTGCGATAGAGTGTTAGTGCTCCATGAGGGAAAGCAAGTGAATGAGGGAGAGCCCGGAAAGATGGTGGAGTATTATATTAATTGGCGGGTCGGGTGATTCAGACGAGAAAGGACTGACTGGATTAATGGTTCGTGCTGTGGACTTGGCAAATCGGGAATGCGAGAGGTAATTGGTACGCGATGAGCTAGGCAATCACACTTAGGTATCGGTGGATTCGTAAAGAGTGTATTTGCCTTCAGGTGGAATTCAGGGCTGCATCGTGGCTAACA
>JBGPAN010000569.1:0-3122 GCA_041480785.1 Bacteroidota bacterium
AGCATGTGGTCTCTGTTCGAGAGTCTGTCCAGCGTTGGCAATTGAGGTGCAGGCATCAGAAACACAGCTTGAAAAGGAGCGCTATCCGATCAAATTCGAGATCAATATGGTGCGCTGCATTTTCTGCGGTTTCTGTGAAGAGGTCTGCCCTGAAGAGGCGATTGTCATGAGCAATGAATATGAATTGGTGTTCTCGAGTCAGGAAGAAGCGGTCTTCGGAAAAGACAAACTCCTTATGACAACAGAGCAGTTGAAAGATCGTCTGGAGTTCCTGCGCCAAAATCGCTAGTCCGCAAGGAGATGCACCTAGAAAGAAGTCAAATTCCACAGTCATAAGCTTCTTGAATTCAGTCACTTCGCACTCATAGGCTCTGATTTACGTTCAGTGCCTATCTTCCAGGATTGTCCGGTTCATTTCCTCTTCCTCCATCGTTTCATGACCCTTCTCTAAGGAGGTGTCAAGTGTTTTCCAAGGTCCTCAGCAGTGCTACTATTGGCGTCAATGCGCACATCGTCCAAGTGGAGACCCACATCGAGAAAACAATCCCACGGTTCTTCATCGTGGGGTTACCTGATAACGCTGTTAAAGAAAGCTCCGAGAGGGTGTTCGCCGCCATCAAAAACTCAGGCTACAGATTTCCAAATCACAGGATCACGACAAGCCTTGCACCTGCAGACTTCAAGAAGGAAGGCTCAGCCTATGACCTTAGCATAGCGCTCGGGATCCTTGCGGCTTCGGAACAGCTCGTTTCGAATGATCTGGGCGAGTATGTCGTCCTAGGTGAATTGGCCCTTGATGGAGCAGTGCGCCCGGTGCATGGATCTCTCGTAGTGTCGGTGGCTGTTCGCACGAAGGGCCTCAGAGGATTGCTCGTCCCTGTCCTTAACGCAAAAGAAGCGGCCATGGTGGAGGGTGTGAAGGTTTACCCTATAAAGAGCTTGAAGGCCGCTGCTAAATTCTTTGAAGAAAAAGAGAAATCATTGGCTCCTTATGAAGTAGACTCTAGGGATGAATTCCTAAAGAGCCAGACCCATCTGTCGGATTTCTCTGATGTCAAAGGGCAGGAGAGTGTCAAGCGATCGCTGGAGGTGGCTGCCGCCGGAGGGCACAACATTATCATGATTGGTCCGCCGGGTTCCGGAAAAACGATGCTTGCCAAGCGAATTCCGTCTATTCTCCCTCCACTCACTCTGGAGGAAGCTCTGGAGACGACTAAGGTGTATTCGGTTGCAGGACTGCTTCCGAGAAACGCAGGGCTGGTATCAAATCGCCCCTTTAGGTCGCCCCATCATACAATTTCCGATTCCGCCTTGGTTGGGGGCGGAACCACGCCTCGTCCGGGGGAGATCTCGCTTGCCCATCATGGGGTTCTGTTTTTGGACGAGCTGCCCGAGTTCGCCCGTAATGTATTAGAAGTACTGCGTCAACCTCTCGAGGACCAAAGAGTTACCGTAAGTCGCTCAAAACTGTCTGTCGAATTCCCGGCAAGCTTCATGCTGGTCTGTGCAATGAATCCCTGTCCTTGTGGGAACTACGGAAATCCCACGCAAGAGTGCACGTGTTCAGCCGTTCAGATCCAAAAATATGCTGGAAAGATCTCGGGCCCGCTCCTCGATCGGATTGACATCCATGTCGAAGTGCCCGCCGTGAAGTACGCCGAACTCGCTTCTAAAAGAACTGGCGAGTCGTCACAATGCATCAGAAGTCGGGTGATAGCAGCGCGTACAATGCAGTCTCGCCGCTTTGCGGCAAGAAGTGCCGTGTACTGCAATTCGGACATGGGGCCAGCAGAGCTCAGGGAATTCTGTGGAATTGATGGAGGAGGGGCAGATCTCTTGAAAAGCGCGATGGGCAAGCTTGGACTTTCGGCAAGAGCGTACGATCGCATACTGAAAGTGGCGCGAACCATAGCCGATCTTGCAGACAGTGATGAAATCCGACCTGCGCATTTGGCCGAGGCGATACAATACCGGAGCTTAGATCGGAGCTATCATGCGGGATGAGCAGTCGGTCGGGACTATAGAGACGGTTCGATCAGTCCTTCTGAGTAAGCTCGGAGCGCGCAACGGGCCGACATTAATAGCTATGTGGTACCAACGGCGGAAGGTGAAAAGCATTGGTCACGACGAAGCAGATGTTCGCCCTCCAATGAACGAATAGCGTACACTCTTTTGAATTCACACCAGAGGCTCGGCAATCCGCTGGACCTCTTCTTTTTCTCAGAGGCGGCAATATGGTCGCCGAGTGCAAATATGCTCCCACCTGAGACGACTGTCCTAGACGAAGGCGAGATTCGTACAGTCTCTTCATGAGCCTCTTGAATGAAAGGAGCAATGAACAATGCCCTACGCATGTTTTTCCCATTTGTGGCACTTTTCAAATATACCGGTTTTCCGGTATTGCGCTTTGAAAAGAATAGGTGCATCATTTTTCAACGGCGGGCCCCGAGATTCCGCATATCTGCTTCTAGTCTTCGGCGTGTAGATTTGAGAGAGTGTTTGAAGGAACTTAGAGCTCGGTTTGATTGTCGATAGCGACAAATAGTATTCGCCTATGGATAGCCTCGTTGAGCTGAAGAGCTTTAGGTGGCGGGTTCTGACGGATGATAGTGTGAACCTTCGAAGGGAATCAGAATGAGCGAATGCAGTAACAGAAATGTCAGATGTCGCAAGAAAGGCCTAACAATCGCCTTAACCAGTGTGCTTGTTGTTTGCTTGTCATTTCAGTTTGCTTGCAGGCGAGGGCCGACCGAACCTGGAATCAAGAATCCACGTGAGTACAACTGGACGATCGACACCCTTTCCTATCCGGGCAGCTATCAGACGTTGATGTCCTGCATTTGGGGGAGTAGCGGAAACGATGTATATGTGGGTGGGCATAATGAGCGTGGTTTCGGAAAAATGTACCATTACGATGGAAAAAAATGGCAGCCGGTCGATTTGTCATTTGGCGCCATCGAGATAAGCGAGATCTTCGGCTTCGGACCCAAAAGCGTTTGGGCGGTGGGAGACATAACATTTGAGAACCCGAATCCGCCACCGAACCTCTTCGATAGTAGCTTGGTTATCCGCTATGACGGGGCCACGTGGCAGGGAATCAGGTTCGCGCGTCAAAGAGGACT
>JBGPAN010000570.1:0-3115 GCA_041480785.1 Bacteroidota bacterium
AGCCAACCGTCCGGTCTACGAACTTCGTCGAGTTCGTTCCAACAGCACGGCTAACGATTCGCTTCTGAGCGGCTGCTCTTTCCCCAATTCACTCTGTTCAAGTTCATCGATCGTCTTCGGCCAGTCACCCTTCAGCAACCTGGCGAGCGACCGGTCTGAGAGTATTTTCCCACCCGTCTGGCATCGCGGACAATAGTTGGATTCATTCTCTGCATAAACGATTCGCTGAACTTTTGTCCCGCAGATTGGACAGGGCTTCCCGAATTTTCCGTGAACAGCCATCTCTTCCCGGAAAGCAGTCACTTTCTCGGGGAACTCACCGCCGGACTCATCCCGCAAGCGCTCAATCCATTCTTTTAATGTCGCGATCGTCGCAGTGTGAAGTCGGGCGACTTCTTCGTCGGAGAGCTTTTGAGTGAGGGTGAGGGGCGAAAACCTGGCACGATGCAGGATCTCGTCTGAATATGCATTCCCGATGCCGCTGAAAAGCCTTGGATCTGTGAGGGCACGTTTGAGTGTTCGATTCTCTCTCGTCAGAGTTGCGTGGAAGGATTTCAAGCTTGAGTCCAAAAGCTCAAGCCCGCCTCGATCGAATGCCGCAAGAGCCGCACGCCCATTCACCAGATGAATCGAAGCCCGTTTCTTCGTGCCGGCTTCTGTCAGAAGCAAAGTACCGCCGGCGAAATCGAACGCCGCGTGGCTGACTCTTCCGGGGAGTTTAGTTTTCGGCTTTTTCCATTGGAAGCGGCCGGCGATCATCAAGTGAACAACGACAAAAAGGTCGTCTTCCAACGCCAGGACGATTCGCTTGCCTATTCGTTCGACGTGTTCGACGATCTTGCCGGTTGCAGCGTTCAGTGGTGGGTCAACGGTGCGAAGGATGAAGGGATTGCCAAGTCGGATCTTTTCAAGGCGCTGTCCTTGGATTCGAGCTCCAAGGCTTTCGACATACAGCGTAATGTCAGGGAGCTCAGGCATACTACCGGGCGCCGAAGTTGTAGGCGAATCCGATCCACGGGATGAAGGGGAAGCCACCAGTATCCATTTTCGAGGGTCGGATAAATCCGAGGTCTGCCGCAACATTATCGCCGAAGAAACGAAAGCCGAACGAGTACACCACCAAATCAGTCCCGGGCGGGATCCAGTTCTCCGAGATGAGTTTGATGCTGTTGGAGAGTCTGATCTCGCCACCGAGGAGGAGTATCGGTTTGTTTGCGATTTCACCTCCGGCGAACCCCCAACCAAGTCCTACCGTGAGGGCGTGATCGCTTGAACCGTATGTTCCGACGCCATAGACGATCCCTCCGCCTGAGAAATCGATTCCTAATGCGTTGATATAAAGGATGCCGGCCGACAAATCAAAATTCTGGAGGTGCAGAGGCGTAATCTTTGGAGCGAAATAAAAAATTTGGCTACTCGCCCCCGGAAGGAGCGATATGCCGCCTGCTAAGGTTACAACGTCGCCAACGCCGACAGCAATGAACGGAAAGAAAATCTCGTACGCTGAGAAATACCCCTGTCCATTCTTGAGCGCTCTGCCGGTCGGAGCGAAAAAGAGGCGAGTGTAGTTTGGATCCGATCTCCGAAACTCCCCGTCAACAACACTTCCTGCAACCAGCGCGATCGATTTGATCTGGCTTCTGGGAACGCTCATTTTGATTTTGGAGACGGACTGAAAATCCACGAGTGCCGAGTCTTCTTTCACAATTGTACCGACGATCTCCGACCCGTCTGTCAGCAGAAGCCGATAGACTTTCGCAACCTGGCTCGAGTCTTGTTGTGCATGCGCAGGTTGGGAAAAGATCGCGACGACAGTCATCAAGAGCACAGAATATCGCATTCGAATGTTCCCTTAGAAGCTGACCCAATGTAGACATCGCCACAGAGAAACGCAAGAAAGGGAGAACAAAGCGCGCCGAATGCCGCGAACTCTGCCGCGTGGCTGTGGATCGTCACGAAATGGCGACATGGTGCGGAATTTTCGGATTGATTTTACCGTTCTGTAGGTGTACGTTACTTGTCAACTGGCGATTTCCGATTGAGGATTTCCGATTGAGGATCCTGCAGACCGTTGTCACCAAGAGGTAACCAAGCGTTGGCGAAGAAGAAGCACATTGCGATAGAAACCGATGTCCCTGGTCCCACTGCTCCTCCGGAAGGACGCCAGGACAAGAAACTGAAGACGATCGTTGTACGTGGGGCAAGAGTTCATAATCTCAAAAACGTCAATATCGAACTTCCCCGTAACAAGCTTATTGTGATGACAGGAGTGAGTGGGTCGGGAAAATCGAGCCTCGCGTTCGATACCATCTATGCTGAAGGTCAGCGCCGGTATGTTGAGAGCCTCTCGTCGTATGCCCGCCAGTTCCTTGAGCGGATGGACAAACCGGACGTCGATTTCATTCAGGGCATCAGTCCTTCGATAGCCATCGAGCAGAAAACTGCAACCCGCAACCCGCGATCGACAGTCGCAACAACGACGGAAATATACGATTACCTCCGCCTCCTGTTCGGTCGGATAGGCCAGACCTATTGTCGTTCGTGCGGTCAGATGGTGAAACGGGATTCAGTCTCGTCTGCTGTCGATCGCCTTCAACGGGAACCCGATGGGTCAAAGATGTTCATCATGTTTCCCATGCACGATCATCCGGGCCATTCTCTCAAAGAGGAATGTGATGCCCTCAAGAAGCGTGGGTTCTTCAGGATTGTCGTCAATGGCGAATTGATCGACCTGAACGAAGGAGAATTCAAGGCAAAGAGCAAGAAGGGAATCTTTGTCCTTGTCGACAGGCTGGTGGTTCACAAGAACGACAAGGAGAGCGAAAAACGTCTGGCAGACTCCATCGAGACCGCCTTCAGTGAAGGGGAGGGATATGCTCATGCGCTTCTTCTGGAATCCGCAGAATTGCTCCGTTTTTCCCAACACTATGAATGTGCGAATGACGGAATCCGGTACGAAGATCCGGACCCGAGGATGTTTTCGTTTAACAATCCTGTGGGGGCATGCCCCAAATGCCAGGGATTTGGACGCTCCATGGGGATCGACATGGACCTTGTCGTGCCTGATCCGAACAAGTCGATCCGGCAAGGTGCCATTCACCCGTGGAATACCCCG
>JBGPAN010000571.1:0-3106 GCA_041480785.1 Bacteroidota bacterium
GAACCGCCGTATACGGAACCGTACGTACGGTGGTGTGGGAGGACGGCGGGGGCAACCCCGCCTCCTACCCGATTCATTCGAGCATTGAGGTTTTGGAGAAGTCTACGTGAAACGCACGATCATCCTTGCAGCAGGAACTCTGCTCCTTTGCACGTCCTGTGTCCTTGCGGGCAATAGTCCTAAAACCGCTATCGCGGTTCGGACACTGGTTGCGCCAAGAATCGACGGCGTCCTTGATGAGCCAGAATGGAAACTGGCGAAGCCGCTCGTGGACTTCGTTCAATTGGTGCCGAAGGAAGGGTCTGAGCCATCAGAGAAAACGGAGATTCGGATTCTTTATGATGACGAAGCACTCTATGTGGGATGCACGATGTATGATTCTGAACCGTCGAAGATCATTGCGCGCTTGGCGCGTCGCGACGACGAAGTAGAATCCGACTACATCAATCTTCTCCTTGACAGTTACCACGATCACCAAACAGATTTTGAGTTCAGGATCAATGCCTCCGGCGTGAAAGTGGACGTTCTCCGATATGATGACGGTCGACAGGAAGATTATTCGTGGGATCCAGTATGGAAGGTTGAAACGCGAATCACCGACGAAGGATGGGTCGCGGAGGTCCGAATCCCGTTCAGTGTGTTGCGGTACTCCGACCAGCAAAACCGCGAATGGGGGCTGCAGATCATCCGTCGGATCTCGCGAAAAAAGGAACAGATCCATTGGGCCCTCATCAAAGCGAGCGATAACGGGTGGCCGTCGAAGTTCGGTCACCTCGCCGGATTCGATCGTCTCCCGTCTTCTGCCGCCGCAGAAATTCTTCCATACTCCGCCGGCAGCGGTGAATTCGTTCCCGTTTCGCCAGCCAACCCACAGGGCAGACAATTCACAGCGAACGGAGGGTTCGACCTGAAGTACCGCCCCAGCGCGTCGGTGACTGTCGACGCGACGGTCAATCCCGATTTTGGGCAGGTGGAGGCAGATCCAGCAGTTCTCAACCTGACCACGTTTCAAACATTCTTTCCCGAAAAGAGGCCATTCTTCATCGAAGGTTCTCAGATCATTCACTTCTCAACGTTCGGTGATAACGCCGGTCCGGGTTTGTTCTATTCGCGGAGGATCGGCAGGCCGATCAGCGTTGACGCACCTCCGGGCGGATACGTGCAGGACCAGCCCAAGTTCGCGACAATTCTGGGAGCAGTGAAAGTCTCTGGAAAAACTGAGGGCGGGCTGTCGATCGGCGCGCTCGAAGCCATAACACAGCAGGGAAAAGCTACTCTCGTTGATTCGATGGGCAACAAGTCGGATCAGGTCGTCGAGCCGTTCTCGAACTTCAGCTTGATCCGTTTGAAGCAGGACTTTCTCGAGAATTCCAACGTCGGGATGATCGTCACGAATGTCACGCGGGATGGTAAGCTTCCTGCCTATACGGGAGGCCTTGACTGGAATCTGAGGTTCCTCGAAAGCGTTTACCGAATCGATGGTTTTCTTGCCGCTTCGCACACAACAAATGCCGACCCAATCGTCCAAAACACCAATGGTTATCACGATGGGCCTGCGGGAAGGCTGAACATCAACAAGGAAGGGGGCGCGCATTGGAGATGGTCGCTTGGGTATGATTTCACTTCTAAAGGATTCAATGTCAATGACATCGGATTCTTCAGGAGGCCGAATGACCGCGGCACGGTGAACACGCTCCAATACCGCGACGACATCCCGTCTGAATCATACCAGCGATGGAATCTCACTGTACTCTATCACTATCGAACGAATTTCGACAACGCCGGGCTCTACAATCAGTTTCAGATACAGGGCGACTTGCTGTTGAGAAGCTATTGGGAGATCCAGACTCAAGTCGCCGTTGACCATGGCAAGTATGATGACAGGGAAACTCGGGGGAATGGCCTCTATCGGAAGCCTGTGACCCGGAACGCAATGGTCTTCATTTCTTCTGATCCTCGTTTGCCCGTGGTTTGGGGTCTGCAGGTCGCTACAGGCAACGATACTCGCGGCAGCAACCTTTGGAGTGCGATGGCACAAATGGAGGTCAGGCCTGCATCGAATGTGACGGTCCAGTTCTCTCTCACTCACACCGAGACGTACCGATCTTTTGCCTGGGTTGCGAACAGGACGGCGGCTGACGATCCGACGCTCCCGTCGAATACGACAAGCAGCATATTTGCCCAACGCACCGTAAGCCAATGGGATCTTACGACGCGTGGCTCGTTTGTCTTCACTCAGAACCTGACGCTGCAATACTATCTTCAGGTATTCGCCGCAAAGGGAGAATACGAAAACACGCAGCGGATGGTTTCGGATGACGTGTTTGTGCCGTACACTTTTGATCCTCCAACATCAAATAACCCATCCGATTTCTCCAATCTTTCCTTGAAATCCAACGTCGTTCTGCGATGGGAGTATCTTCCGGGCAGCACGATCTTCCTGGTCTGGTCACAGGCGAGGCAGGGGGCACGAGGTGACTACCAGACTGCATTTTGGAACAATCTTTCAAACACATTCTCCTTGCCGGCGGACAATGTTGTGTTGTTGAAGATGAGCTACTGGCTGAGTCTCTGAGCAAATTGTCGGTGGCCAATTTCCGATTGGCGATCGAGAATCGTACATTAAAGATCAGAAATCACACAGTACAAATCGTAAATTGAAGATCGGAGTTCGGAAATGGTCATGGATGAGGGTGAACCGACACTGCTGAAACGTGGGGACGAGATTGTCCTCAAGGTGGACGACGCAGCGTTCGAAGGGCGCACGATCGGCCGGCACGAAGGATTCGTTGTGTTTGTCGATGGAGCGGTCCCGGGGGACACAGTGCGGGTCCGCATTCTGAAGTCGAAAAAGAGCTACGCAGAGGCAAAGGTTGTTGTTGTGGAGCAGCCTTCGCCGTACCGGGTCGCACCGCGGTGCAGACATTTTGGCCCTTGTGGCGGATGCAAGTGGCAGCATGTTGACTATCGCCTTCAACTCAAATTCAAACAGCAGCACGTGGTCGACGCCTTTGAGCGTATCGGCGGATTTCCCAGCCCCAACGTTCTCCCCATTATCGGTTCCGACGATGCATTCTTCTATCGGAACAAGATGGAATACTCCTTC
>JBGPAN010000572.1:0-3101 GCA_041480785.1 Bacteroidota bacterium
CGGCGATTCGGCTGGCGGAGGAAGGCTTCAGGTTGAGTCGCGCGATGGGAGCGGATTTCAGGAACATGAGAAGGGACTTCGAGAGATATCCCTCGACCGCAAAAATCTTTCTGAAGGATGACACGCTGCCTTATGGTGAAGGCGATGTCTGGCGGCAACTCGATCTGGCAAAATCCCTCAAGCGAATTCAGAAGGACGGCCGGGATGGCTTCTACAAAGGAACAACAGCTCGCCTCATCGCACAAGACATGAAAAGGAATGGTGGTCTGATCACCGAGCAAGACCTTGCGGCATATCAGGCTGTCGAGCGAACTCCCCTCCATGGTACGTATAGAGGTTACGACATCATCTCTATGTCGCCGCCAAGCTCGGGCGGAGTGGCGCTGATCGAGATGTTGAATATCCTGGAAGGGTACGATCTGAAGTCCTCTGGACACAACTCGGCTGCGTCTCTTCATCTCCTGGCAGAAGCCATGAGGAATGCGTATCGGGATCGGGCGGAGTTTCTGGGGGACCCTGATTTCGTTTCTTCTCTTCCAGTGCAAAAGCTTACTTCAAAAGAGAACGCGGAAGAGATAAGGCGGTCCATCAATCTCCAACATGCATCGAAAAGCACCTTGGGTCATCTTGTTGGAGGATCCGAGAGCTCGGAGACAACGCACTACTCCGTTGTGGACATTGATGGAAACGCAGTCGTGGTTACATACACGCTGGAGAATTGGTACGGATCTCGCATTGTGGCAGATGGAACGGGAATCATGCTGAATAATGAGATGGGAGACTTCAATCCCATTCCGGGGGTGACTGATACAACTGGATTCATCGGTACGAAGCCGAACCTCGTCGAGCCGGGAAAGCGCATGCTCTCAAGCATGACGCCGACCATCATTCTGCAACACGGCAAGCCGTGGGCACTCCTTGGTGCAGTCGGCGGACGCACAATCATCAACTCGGTTCTTCAGGGTGTGCTCAACCTTATTGACTACCGAATGAACATCGCCGAAGCTGTCGAGGCCGGGCGCATCCATCATCAATGGTTTCCTGATCACATACTCATGGAACGGAGCCTCCTCACGGGGGACCTCCAAAAGGAGCTCAAAACCAGGGGACACCGGATTAAACGGACCTCCAGGTTAGGTCCGATGAATGGCCTCGTGATTGATCCCAAGACTGGAATGCGGGAAGGTGCTGCCGATTCACGCGACCCTAACGCAAGAGCTGTGGGGTACTGAACTCTATACTTGACTCAGGACTAAGATGCATTTGAAAAACATTCATATGCGATCAATTCTTCTTTCCGGCGTCACGTTCGCTGCGTTCATTGTCGTTTCGTGCGCTTCGACACTTCAGCTGGGGTATCGATCGGACCGGGATACCGTCCAGGTGCTGACGGCGGTAGCTCCAAAAGCGATGGTCGTTTCAGCCCACCCGTTGGCATCTGAGACAGGAGTTCGCATCCTGCGCGCAGGAGGAAACGCCGCTGATGCTGCCATTGCGACCGTTGCTGCACTGAACGTCGTGGAGCCGCATGCCTCTGGGCTTGGAGGGGGCGGATTCATGCTCTACTACGATGCAAAACGTGACAGCTTCGTTGTCATAGACTATCGGGAACGTGCTCCTGGAAATGTTGCCCGCGAGAAGTACTATCGACCGACAGACACGCTGCAGAACGTGCGTCAACATGGTGCCACCGCAATTGGCACACCGGGATCCCCGGCAGGTTGGCAGACAATCCACGACCAGTTCGGCACAAAACCGCTCGCAGAACTTCTTGCCCCCGCAGCAGCAGTTGCCGACACGGGGTTCGATCTCTCGGAAAAGCAGTGTGCTATCATCGTGGACCACCTGCCTGACATACTCCCTGACTCGGCGATCACATCAATCTTCCTGGCAGATGGACTTCCGCCGACTGCAGGCTTCCGGGTGAAGCAAGCTGCGCTGTCATCAACGTTGCGCACTCTGAGCGCTACCTCGTTGACGCAGGTCTATTCACCCCCCATAGCAGATGATCTGGTAAATGCTGTCCAGGCTCGTGGAGGAGTGCTCACAAGAGAGGACCTGGCATCATATCGCGTTCAGATTCGAGCTCCGCTGCGCGGCCGGTATCGTGGGTACGAAATTATCACACTTCCGCCGCCGAGCATCGGCGGCACGGCTCTTCTGGAAATCCTGAAATTCGCAGAACGATTCCAGGTTCACACGCTCCCATATCTCTCCACAGAATATGTTCACCGCCTTGCACAAGCAAGCCGGCAGGCATTGAGAGATGTGACGACATGGATCTCCGATCCCGAATATGATTCACAACCCGTGCAGCAGCTGCTGTCAGATTCCTGGATCTCTGCGGCGTCGGAAACGATGAAGAGTGGGAGGGTTCCCGAGAGAATACAGCCGTGGGATGCCTCCCGCGTGTCCAAACCCGGAAATACGACACATCTCGTTGTCATCGACAGCGCAGGAAATCTCGTGAGCCTGACGCAATCCATCAACGACTTCTTCGGTGCAGGGGTGATGGCTCCGCACGCGGGCATCATGCTCAACAACCACATGGGAGATTTCTCAGGGGATTCAACCCGCAAGAACAGTGTGAGGCCGTTCCATCGACCTGTGTCCAATATGGCGGCGACGATTGTGCGGAAAGACGGAAAGCCCGTTCTTGTCATAGGATCCCCCGGAGGCCCCCGGATTGCTTCGACCGTTGCGCAGGTTATCATTGCGGTGATTGACGGCAGGCTTGGTCTTGACGAGGCGATCAAAGCGCCGCGATTCTTTCCTTCGAATTCAACGCTGATGGTGGAGACTCGCTTGCCGCAATCGACACTCGATGGTTTGGAGAAGCTCGGATGGACGATCCAATTGAATGGAAGCATCAATAACTATTTTGGTGGAGTGCACGCGGTGCAAATCGATCCGGTGACACACCGGCTCTTTGGCGCTGCAGATCCGCGCCGCGATGGAGCACCGGCAGGGTACTGACGAACCACGGGTGTTAACGCACGGGTGAATTCACTTGACAGTCGTGCGTGAGTTGTCTATCTTTGAACAGCTTCAAAGAGTTCTTTTCCATATACAATCTGGTGTCCCGTCGTCATCTACGATGA
>JBGPAN010000573.1:0-3091 GCA_041480785.1 Bacteroidota bacterium
ATCGGCTTGCTGCATCGAAGAGAATGGGCGAGAATTCTCGTTCTCGTTATTTCGGCACTGCACCTGATCAACATCCCGATCGGCACAGTGATCGGTGGTTACTCGATCTGGGTTCTCGTTCAGCCGGAAACTGTCCGGCTGTTCAATCCCATTCTCCCTGTACCATCAACACAAACCTGATTTCGGTTTCATCCTGAGACATATCCTCACGATTTCTCTCACCGGTCTGCCCGGGCGGATCGGATGTTTATTCATCTCGTCAACACAAACCGCTACTCATTCACTGAGAGTGCCTCCAAGCAGACGCAGTCTCTGCGCAAGCTCGGCCAACGCTTCTGCCTGGAAATTGAACGCTACGCCGTCAGAGGGCAAGGCCCGGATAAGCTCGGTGTCAAAGATTAAAGAGCGGAACGAGAGGGGCTCGTTGCTTTGATGCATGTGCCAGCGCTGCATGGTCGTCTGTCCGTAAGTCTCGCCGGAACCAAACGATGATCGGGTGCATAAGTTGTTCTCCAGCTTCAACCAGCCTGACTCCTGCACCTACGCCTGCGGAGAGAAGAACCGGATTCCAACGTCAGTGATGAAGAAATAGAGAAGTTGAGCGATCAACAAATAAGGTACCATCGGGTCTGATTCCTTTTCGGTGGCGTACCGTTTCAGCAAGGAGAGTCCCAGGTACGAAACCACAAACCAGCTGATGAAATTCAATTCCGTCGGCATTCCCCCTTGCTAGTGCCACAGATCAAGCGAGTCTGCGGCAAACTCAAGAACGGCATCAAATGCCGTGGCGACGATGGCGGCCACAACCACATGCTTGTAGCGAAGCAACCTATCTGCTGCGCTCCAGCTCGACGTGAGCAATGCCAGCCAGAGGAACGGTATCGCCAGCGGAACATCCAGCAGCTTCGGGCCAAGGGCATCGGTGTAGGCGTAGTCACCGAACGGGAAACCAAAATTGACGCCGGAAGCTTCAACGATGAATGTTATGAGCACGACAGCCAGCGCCGAACAAGCGCTTCGTATCGTGAACTGGTACGTCAGAAAAAAAGCTGCACAAGCAACAGCGACGAGAATGATCGGCGTGAGAACTTTCATAAATGGCTGATACCCATGCGATGCGTTCCACAGACCACCGCAGATAAACAGCACATAGAGAACGAGCGTGCAGAGCTTTCTTGAGGACACTTGCTCCCAGAACCTATGAGATGTGAGATCACTGTCCATTTTGATGAGGAGGTTGCCGCTTTGAACAAGGAAAGGAGAGAACGCGTTCCGCGAGGTTTCTATCTCTGCGTATTTAGTGCAGCTTGCAGCGTATTTTTGAGAAGCATCGCAATCGTCATGGGTCCGACACCACCAGGGACGGGGGTAATCGCCTTCGCGACCTTGCTTGCAGATTCGAAATGGACGTCCCCCACGAAACGATAGCCGCTTTTCGATGTCGCGTCATCAATTCTGTTGGATCCCACATCAATGACCACAACCCCCTCCTTCAACATCGCTCCGGTGATACTCTCTGCCTTTCCAAGAGCAGCGATCAGAATGTCCGCTGTCCTGGTGTACATCGAGAGATCTTTCGCACCGGTGTGAGCGATAGTGACGACAGCATTCGCCCCGAGTTGCTTTTGCAGAAGGATGTTTGCGGTTGGTTTGCCAACGATATTGCTGCGACCGACGACAACAACATGCTTTCCGGCCGGATCATTGCCGCTGCGAACGAGAAGTTCCTGTATGCCTGCGGGAGTACACGGTCGGAAGCACTCCTCCCCGATCACCAGGCGGCCGACATTGATCGGATGAAATCCGTCGACATCTTTTTGCGGATTGATCCTCTCGATCACTTTGTGTTCGTCGATGTGCTTTGGCAGCGGGAGCTGAACGAGGATGCCGTGGATGCGCGGATCACTATTGAATTCATCGACTTTGCGAAGAAGCTCATCTTGCGCCGTCTCTGGCGGCATCGTTTCCGTCACGGAGTAGAAACCCACCTCTTCACACGCTTTGCCTTTCATCCTGACGTAGGACTGAGAAGCCGGATTGTCCCCTACCAGAATGAACGCCAGACCCGGAACAAATCCTTGTTGAGTCTTCAGACGATGCGTTGCTTCCTTTACTTCTCGCCGAATGTCTTCAGAGATTTTCTTTCCGTCGATGATTTGCGCGGCCATAAGGAGAGTCTGTCGATCTCAAAGTAATGAAAGAGGGCGAGAACACTGTCCACGTTTGGTGGTACTAGAAACTAGGGAAAATGACCTGTTCTATCTTCGTTGCTTTGCCTGTCTCGGTCTCCACCTGGATATACACACCGCAGAACCGAACATCGTGCTGCGCAAGCTCGAATTTGTACGGCACCTGGTGCTGGAATCGTTTGATGGCGATTTCCTTCCGGAGACCAATGACTGAGTCGTATGGGCCTGTCATTCCAACGTCCGTGATATACGCGGTCCCCTTCGGCAAGATACGTGCATCGGCCGTTGGGATGTGCGTGTGCGTTCCCACCAGCGCACTGATGCGTCCTTCAAGATGCCAAGCCAGCGCCATCTTCTCCGCCGTTGCTTCGGCATGCATGTCGATGAGAATGATTTTTGTTTCATTGGCGATCTTACTCACAGCCCAATCGGCAGCCTTGAACGGGTCGTCAATTGGCTGCATGTACGTTCTTCCCTGGAGATTGATGACGCCGACGTGCCCCTTTTCTTTCAGATCGTACACGACATAGCCGAAGCCTGGATTCTCCTTCGGATAGTTCAGAGGCCGCAGCAAGTTCCGCTCCGTCGCAAGCAATCCTTTCACCTGCCAACGATCCCAGATATGGTTGCCGCTCGTGATCACATGGATCCCCATCTCGAACAGCTCCTTCACATCCTGCTCGGAGATGCTTTTCCCCTCGTTCACATTTTCACCATTCGCGACGCAGAAGTCGACCTCGTACTTCTTGAAATACTGCTTCAAGAGAGTCGAAGTCAATGCGACGCCGGGTTTGCCGTTGATATCTCCGACGAAGAATATGTTCAGATGCTGGGACACAAGTGTTCTCCGGGCATTTCAAAAGAACAAGACAGTGCTCGACAGGAAACGACGGTGGAGTGAA
>JBGPAN010000574.1:0-3088 GCA_041480785.1 Bacteroidota bacterium
ATTCGTGCCCAATCACTTCCGGGAACGAGATCTTTGTCATCACTGATCACAGTGCTCCTCCCTATTCCAAGTCAAGGAAACTCCAAGAAAGGGGTTGTTCGGAAACATTTCTGTATGCGGCTATGCCGTGAGGGGGAATACGGCATCCACGAGTGGCGATGTGATCTCTCTCAGAATCACGCTACCAGCAGACATGAGTGCATTGCTGATCCACAGTCTGATTGTCGTAGACGACAAGGCGACGCGAAAAACTTGCGCTCTTGCGCTTCTCTCCTCACTTCTCTCCATCACTGTCCCCTCTTTGTCAAGCCTAGTTTTTATTATAGATCTTAGCCCTGCTTCCTACAAATCGGATGCTCGGCGATTCCGTGCAACGTCAGAGGCCGGATGGAGAATACATCGAAGACTCTACTTAGAACTGGGAGACCGAACCCGCAGCAAAGTATACGCAAGAGCGTCAACCACAAGGCTCTCGGGTTGTGACGAAGGGTGTTCGCCAGCGTGGTCCAACGCCCCTATCTCCACCACGACCTCATCAATACTGCGTTTGCAGCATCGACCTTCGAACTCCACCAACTCCCTCCCTCGCACGCCTGTCGCCGGAAGGCTAAGTCCATGATTGGAGTCAGGGGTCCGGGACCCCTCGGGTCCACCATAAAAGGACTCAATCTTTGATACAAAGATTGAGTCCTTTTTCTTTTGTTTGAAAGCCAGAAAAGCCTTGCTAATGGGGGATTTTCTGATTTTCGCCTTCTTCCACGTGTGGCCTTATGGTGGCCAATTTCGGCCCGGTGACCGCTACAGCTGCAGCTAAAAAGGATATGACATACGTTGGATACAACATCGGGATGTTCGTCCAGCCATGCGTAGGTGTCGCGATGCTAGAGTATCTTATTCTCTGGTTTCTTCTTCGGGTTGCCTCGTGTCGCGTGAGGCCGGTTTGTGGATTGCACCCTGGAATGATTGTAACCTACGGCATCATGGATAAGAACCTTTAGCGATCTCTCATTGATTCTGTCGTCCTTGTAAATATCAATGGTTCTCCATTGTTTGCCTGTGAGTCCGTTATTGAAGAGCTTGTCAGGATCTGCAAGGCTCGCTCCCTGAGAGAAGGTTAGCTTTACTTTGTCCTTGAAGGCATTGGCAATACAGACTATCCCATCGTGGGACCATACTGGAGTTCCCATCCATTTCCACTCCTCTATTACATCGGGATCAGCTTCATGGATAATCCTCCTCATACTGGCAAACGTGGTGCCGCGCCAATCAGTGAGATTGGCAATTAGATCGTCAATAAGTTCACTTGCGTTCATCACTCTATTACCTCCTAAATTACACAATATCATCTGTCGAAGGTTGTCTTGTTGATCCGATTGTCATGATCGGATTGCCAACCCAGAGCTTGACAACTGTCACCGACATTGCTGTCGCGTCCAGCCTTGGCGACAAGAGCGAACGGGCCAGAAGACATACCGTCAAGATGCGCAGAAGATGACCTCTTTGCACGTTGTCCCTCCTACGAAAGCAGCTCTTGCGCTTTGCATTCCCGTTGCGACTTACTGTCGTACATGTTTCCATTGACATCCTAGGCCCAACAACGTTCCGTGTCAAATCCGAAGACATCTAGCGAACGAGCCCAAGGAGTAGGCAGAGTCACACGCAGCGCTGTCGCGTTGTAATGAAGCATGTTTAGCGTCGCAACTCATCGCCCCAATGACTACTGTGAGATCAGGATCACCAAGGGTGAGGTGGCGAGCTGTTTTCGGTGAGCACGTGCGTCAATCCCTTGATCGTCGGACCCGACGGATCATCTATGCTCCATCCTGAGTCCACGGAAGAGCTGCTGTTTGTACGAGCCCGGAAACCAGCCCGGTCTAGCGATGACGAAGGGGTAGCACTCCCACCGCCCGGGCTTGGAGAGTACCTATCAGGGCATCCAGAAGTGGTCGTGACGACTGGTCAATTCCCCTCGGCTCCACCAGAACCGCATCAATACCGCATTTCCAGTATCACCATCAGTCCATCCGGTCTCTCTGGCGTCTCTGAGCTCCCCTCAATGAAATCGACGCTGTCCCATCCACGTGACCCAGCCACAGAAGACAATGACAGGACTCGTGCCGCCCGGGAGTGCCCCGCCGCGCTATGCGAACTATGCGAGAATCCAATTCACGCGTCTGAGGAGAGCCGAAGACGCCACTCCCTCATTTGATCAATAGATACGCAATCGCCCCTATCGACAGTCCCAGCAGCACTGGTGCAACTTGGTGAATCGTCAGCAACAGGCTCTTCACGGGCTTCCCGGTACTTAGCAGTGCCCCTGTAGTGAACAGCGCAATCACGAGAACCGCGGAGGCGATCATCAACCTCGTCAGCAAGACATTCGCGTGAACGTGCCCGAACAGACGCCAGAACAGCATGCTCGTGAGAACGACTGCAGCAAGAGCAATCAGCTTGTGAACTGTGATGAACAGTGTGTTCAGCGGCCTGCCCGAATTGCTGAGCCAGATCCCTGTGCCGATTGTCAGGAGATACAGCAACCCGATGCCGATGGCTCTTTGTACTGCGCTCATGGGATCACCTCTCTATCTCGTGTTTGAGCCCGGCTACTTCCGGCAATTCACAAATCAGAGGCGACGAGCTCGCGCGGGGGTAGAGCCCCCGCGTTCTATGGCTTCGCGACGACAATGAGCTTCATCGATGTTCCCCTGTCGTAGGCTTGACGGTCATAACCTCCGTAGATGTGTACGTCCGAAAAGCCTGCTTCTCTCAGAAGGGCGGGATACTCCTCGTCCAGGATTATCCTGATGCGAATATCGTGTCGTTCAAGGCCGCGTCTCTCTTCGCTGTGGAAGACGTCCAATATGTGAATGGTTTGGAAGTGCTCCTCGATGTCTCTGGCGAAGACTCGGGAGAAGTCACGGGTATTCACGACCAAATCGAAACGGAACTCACTCCGCAGCGTGCTATGTGTTGTACTCTGGGTGATAAGCAGTACACCCTTTGGGTCCAGTCTTCTGCGCATCGAGCGAAGGGCATCAACGAGATCCTCATGTGTGAGCATGTGATTCAAGGATTGAGTCAGACAGAG
>JBGPAN010000575.1:0-3083 GCA_041480785.1 Bacteroidota bacterium
ACCGCATGAGCGGCGAGACGACCTTTTTCACGCCCCCATGTTCAACTTCCACGTTGAAAGCATATCGCTCGTTATCGAGTTGCTTGTAGCCAACGTACGTCATCCGGTAACCCAGAGCGTCCATGGGTTTGCCGCGTTCCAGCGAAAGAGTGGCCTTGGTGTCATAACGCGAGGATGTGACAAATCCGAGGCACATCACTGCGATTCCAATATGGGCAATGGAACCTCCGACAAACTTCGGATTGCCCATGAACACGCCGTACCCGACCTTGATATTCGCAAACAGCGAAAATGCGGCGCAGAATGTGAAGAGGAGTATGAGAATGTCTTCCGGTCCAAGGAGGACATAGACCATTGTGGTCACTCCGAGCGACAGCAGAACCGGTGCCGCGAGGCTACTCAGCAACGAGCCGGTGTTCGAGTGTTTCCACCAGAGTAGTTGGCCCAGACCTGAGAGAAGGCAGATGACGATCCCGAGCGGCAGGTTAGTTTTCACATAATACGCGACTTCAATTGCGGAGGCTTTTCCATTCCATAACGTAGTAATAAGAGGTGAAGATGTCCCGACAGCGACAAACAGTGCTACAAAACTCAACGCAAACGCGCCCAGGAAAAGTGCGAACTCCCGTGAGAACACCGTGTGTTGCGACCGCACTTTGGGCATTTCGCGAACGCGAAGGAAAAAGACCCCAAAGCCAATGCCTCCGAACAGTACGATGCAGCCAAGTAGTAGCCAGTACACCCACATTCCGGGATCAACAAACGAGTGGACAGAAGTATCTCCTAGAACACCGCTCCGCGTCAGAAACGTGCTGTAAAGGACCGTGAGGAAGGTCAACAGGCTGAAGACAAAGTTCGTTTTCACGAACGCGCCGCTCTTTCGCTGGTTCAGTGCGGTGTGGATTGATGCAACGCAGAGAAGCCACGGAATCAGCGAGGAGTTCTCGACAGGATCCCATCCCCAGAAACCACCCCAACCGAGAGTTTCGTACGCCCAGTATCCTCCCATGACGATTCCAGTTCCGAGGATCATGGATCCGAACACAGCCCACGGTGTGGCAACTCGAATCCATGAGGAATAATCCCGTCTGAGCATCGCGGCAACCGCCAGCGTGTATGGAACTGCGATCGAAGAAAATCCTGTGAAAAGAATCTGCGGGTGAATCACCATCCAATAGTTCTGCAAAAGCGGATTCAAACCCTTCCCTTCAGTTGGAAATTGTGCCCAGAGGCCTTTGGCGGCGTCAAGAATGGCAATGTTCGTTATTCCAGGGGGGATTGGACCTGTCTTGATCAGGTCAGCGGGGAATGCGTTCCAAATCAGTTCAAACGGATTCTTCACGACCAACATGAGCAGAAGAAATGCAAAGATCAGTGAATACACCGACATTGCCTCTGCCTCATACTCCCGACGGGAAGCATACCTCATCAGGAAAATTCCGAGGATTGATGTGTACAGCGCCCAGAGCGTGAAACTCCCTTCTTGTCCAGCATAGAAGGTGGAAATCAGTAGAGGAAGGGAAAGCGTCGTCGAGCTGTACTCCCAGACGTACTTGTACATGAATTTATGTTGAAGGATCAAGTACAGTAAGACGGCAGTCGCGGACATCAGAAACAGCGTCGCCAGATGATAACTCTTGCGGGCCATCCACAGCACACGTGGAGTTGATCCGCGATGGACCCGATAGTAAAAAAAAGCCGCGCAGAGCGCGGCAAGGAGTCCAACCCTAATAAAGTTCTCTGCGATCGTTCCCAGCACTATCATACGTTCCCCGCTCCTAGAGAGTCTTCTTTACGGCTTCCGACGTTCCTTCATATTTGGATGGACATTTCGTGAGGATTTCCGTTGCGTGGAACTCGTCGTTTACGAATTTCCCCTTCGCCACTACGCTGGTTGCCAGTTCGAAGTTGTTCGGCTTGGCGCCATCGAGAACAACCTTGACCACCCTTTGCGCATCATCTTTCATGTAGAACGTAAACTTCACCTTGGCCGGGTCAAAACTCGATGACTGTTCCTTCACCCACTCACCCTTGACCTGTACCTTCTTCTGCAACTTCTGAGCCGTTGCGAAATCCGCGTATTCGACGTTCGATTCCAGAAAATTCATGGCAGCAAGAACAACTCCGATAACCACCACGATACTGCCAATAATGACCTTTGCTTTCATGAACTTATCCCTTTTTCGAATGGTTCTCTAACTGTGTAAGTCGCTTGTCGAGCCTCAAAAGGTACCAGACAATTCCGGTCCATATGAGCAGAACGATCACCAAGACGATGTACATCTGATTTTGACTCAAGAATTCCATCATTGCATCCCTCATTCATGATGTGTTGAATGTTCATATTCCAGCCTTGCTATTCTTACACGCACATTCAGCAGCCAGATGAACAGTAGAGTGAAACCAAGTAATCCCAGGAGGAAGATGACGAGCATATTCGGCGACATCTTCATCTGCACAACAGGCCCCGCACCCTCTGTATCTCCTTTCGCACCGGGATGAAGACCTCCCACAATCCTTGGCATTACAAAAATGAAAAACGGCACAGTGATGCCCGCAATCATCGAGTAGACTGCGGAGAGCGTCGCACGCTTCTCCTCTGTCTCCAGAGCCGACCGGAGGGCGAAATAGGCACCATAGATCAACAACAGGACGAAGATGGAAGTTTCTCTCGGGTCCCAATTCCAGAATGATCCCCAGTTGAACTTTGCCCACAACGCACCGGTGATGGTTGCGAGGGAACAAAACAAGAAGCCCAGCCCTGCCGATGAGACGGATTTGATGTCGTAATCAATATTCTTCGTTTTGAGGTATCGGAAACCATAGTACGTGCTAACAAGAAACGCCACAACGGTCGTCCATGCAACAGGAACATGGTAAAGGATGTTCCGGGCTTTTTGCTCCAGTCCTGGGATGACCGGGAACTCCAGCCAGCTCTGTGGAGAGGATGACAACGGAATCGCAATCACAGCGAAAAGGACGAATGTTATTAGTGTGATAGACCCATACTTCGCGAATTTCATTCTAGTCTTTCAATACTTATTCAAAAAGGAGATACGAACCGCCCGTCATTGCAAGAAAGT
>JBGPAN010000576.1:0-3082 GCA_041480785.1 Bacteroidota bacterium
CCACCGGCCGCCGCCTTCAGCAAAACGGGATAGCCAATCTCCTCTGCGGCACGGATCCCTTCTTGCAGATCTTGCAGAGGCTCCATACTACCCCTGATTGTGGGAATTCCAAGTTCTTTTGCAGCTTTCCTCGCTTCTGTCTTGTCTCCCATGCGGCGAATCGCAGCTCCGGAAGGTCCGACGAAAATCAGTCCAGCCTCTACAACTGCGTCAGCAAACGATGGATTCTCTGCGAGGAATCCATATCCAGGATGGATGGCATCAACGGACGCTCTTTTGGCTACTTCAAGGATTTTCTTCTGATTGAGGTAGCTATCCGTTGGGCTAGACCCGCCGAGAGGATATGCTTCATCGGCGGAAAGCACATGAAGGCATCGTCGATCGGCGTCAGAAAACACCGCTGTTGTTCGGATTCCTAGTTCCCTGCAAGCGCGGATCACCCGGAGGGCGATTTCGCCCCTGTTTGCTACAAGGAGCTTCCTGATTTGACGATTCTTCATGTTGTTCAACGGGGTCAGTCGAGTTCGACCACCGTCACTCCTGCCCCCCCTTCATTCCACTCCCCTAATCGGAACGATTTGATGTGAGGGTAGGTTTTGAGGAATTCGCTGATACGCTTGCGCAAAGCCCCAGTCCCTTTGCCGTGGATGATGTCAACGCGGTGCAAACCGGAAACGAGAGCATCATCGAGAAAGCGTTCCACTTGCGGAATTGCCTCGTCGCCAAGCATCCCACGCAAATCGATCTCCGTTCTTCCTTCGGGTGTGTACAGAGCGCTGGCAACGGACTCGCCAGTAGATTCTTTTCGGCCTTTTACCTTCACCAGGGCTTCCAGGCGCAACTTCATCTTGGCGTTCCCAAAGAGAACAGTCGCAACAGGCGGCTTGAGCTCCACCAGCTCACCTTCCTGAGACGAGTCCCTCACTCGCACAATATCTCCAACCTCAAGGGTAGCCACGGGGGTAAGTTCTTCTGTGACGGTCATTTCTTGGATCTTTTTTTGGAATACCTTGATGTTCTCGCGTGCGGTCTGAACGGTTTTCTTCTCAGCGGATGATTCGCGGATCTCTTTCACAGAGCGCTCGATGAGTGACTGTGCACCTTGTACAATATTCTTCGCTTCCTCAACTGCTTGTTTGCGGATTTGTCTCAGTTCTTCCCTGAGGTCCTTCGTTTTCTGCTCGTATACCTTGACAAGCGAATTGAGTTTGTCGCGTTCTTCTGACACGTCCTGTATCTGTGTTCGGTACTCTTGAGTCTGTCGCTCAAGTTCCGTTAGAAGGTTTTCCAGCTTGATCTTCTCGTTTCCAACGAATTCTCGTGCGCGATTGACAACAGTGAGAGGCAAATCAAGCCGTTTGGCCAATTCGAGAGCGTAGCTGCTTCCTGGCACGCCAAATCGAAAACGATACGTCGGTTTCAAAGTCTCCTGGTCGAACTCCATGGACGCGTTGGAGACATGTGGCGTCTCATGTGCGAACGCTTTCAACATCCCATGGTGTGTGGTTGCGATGGTCATCGCTCCTCGTTGTGTCAATTCAGTGAGGATTGATGCGGCCAACGCCCCTCCTTCGGCCGGGTCAGTGCCTGCGCCGATTTCGTCCAAAAGAACAAGACTGTGAGGATTCGCCCCAAGGACTACTTCGCGCATGCGAAGCAAATGGGAGCTGTACGAACTCAGGTCATCTTCTATTGATTGCTCGTCACCGATGTCCACAAAGATCGATTCAAAGACACCGAGTTCAGATTCCGGGGCAACGGGAATATGGAGCCCGGACTGAGCGCAAAGTGACAACAAGCCTACGCATTTCATGGCAACGCTCTTGCCCCCAGCGTTTGGCCCTGTGATGACTAGAGTGCGCACAGCATCACCCATTTCGATATCCAAGGGTACTACTTCTTCTCTGCGGTGTCTCTGCAGAAGGACAGGATGACGAGCCTGGTAGAGACGCACGAGGATCTCATTCCTCATGCGGGGCGGATTTCCGAGGATCTCTATTGAGTACTTCGCCTTCGCGAAGAGAAGATCCAACGTGGAGAGTGTTGAGAGCATCGGTTCCAGGTGTGGCTGAATCTCACGGACCTGCGCTGTGAGATTGGACAGAATGTTCGCGATCTCCCGTTGTTCGCTCAGTTGCAGTTCCGTCAACGCATTGTTCAGGTCCAGCGTTTCGGCGGGCTCGATGAATACTGTTGCACCGCTTGCGGAGCTTGTATGGATAAAGCCGGGAACCTGTTTCTTGTACTCCGTCTTTACCGGCACGACCATCCGGCCGTCACGCGTTGTCACGATCTCTTCCTGCAAGAAATCTCTCTCGGAGACTCGTTTGAGAATAGACGCTAGTCGCTTTCTGAGAGTGTCGGCAGTCGAAATCATTTCATGACGAATGCGGAGGAGTTCTTTGCTCGCTGAATCGCGGATGTGTCCCTCTTCATCGATGCAATCGAGAATGTTGTATTCGATGACCTTGTCGCTGTAGAGCTCAGTGAGAAATGTCGCCAGCTGAGGATAGTTCTTCTGCCGTTTCGCGAGAAAGGATGCAAGTGTGCGGGAGGCTCGGAGTGTTGATGCGATGTCGAGCAACTCACGGCTATTGAGCACATGGTTTTCGATGGAGGCGCGCTTCAGAGCGGGGAGAATATCTTTAATGCCGTCGAGTGGGGCTGCTCCCTCGACGATCAGTAGTTCTTTTCCTTCGGAGACGCGCTGTAATTCCAGCTCGATGAGCTGGTGATCTGTCATGGGGGTGAGATGTGCTGCGAGCTCTCGGGCCGGGCCGGACGCAACAAGTTGCTGAAGACGATCAAGGACCTTGTCGAATTCGAGCTTGCGTATCGCAGTCGAGAAATCAGCCATGAGGATATCGGTCCTCACTGCTCCGGAGCTGCTTTGAGAGTTGAATCGGCCTTCCCTTCTCCCGGCGATGTCAGCTTCTCGATTGACTTAATCGCGTTCGGAATCAGGTTTGCGAAGAAGTCCATGATCTGAGGGGCAATGGCGGCTGTCGGATGATACAACCGTGAATCCCAAGTTGTCTTGCGGGAAGGGGGTCCTTGCAGCGTGAGAACAAAGATCACGACG
>JBGPAN010000577.1:0-3060 GCA_041480785.1 Bacteroidota bacterium
TAACTGTACCGTGCCTTGCACTCCTTCAGCTTAGTAACAAGGGAACCTCATGCATGATAGCTGGGGTGAGACACCTCTCATTGTGTTTGAATGCATTAGCCATTTGCTTTTGGAGGGAGGTCGTGCTGACAGTCTCTGGCCGAGCATCCTCTACTTGGGACTGCGAGTCGCAGGAGCTCCAAGAGCGTGCCCAGAAATCTACGACTCTCGGTCATGGCTGCCGCTCAGCGAAAATCATAAGTGCTCGGGTGGCACGAAACGAAAGTGCCCATACCTCTCCGAGCTTCACCTTGAGCCTCGCTTGCTTCCAGATCGGCCTGTCCAGAAGAGAATTCATGATCCCCCCCGCCCGGCGGCATCAAGCGCGCTAGACTGAGCGTCCAGCGAGCGAAACGAAAAGTCCCAAGATTTGCGAGGAAACTTCCTAAATCTTGGATCATTTTTTGGGGGTCAGGTCAGTACCGGGCCCCCCAAGCAGGATACACCACCTTGTCGAGGGCGATAACGGGCCGTTATCAACCGTAATAATCTGGGACGTCATTCATCAATGTTATGGCAGCGAAAAACCCCCAATTCGCTAAAAGTTCAATAGGAGGAATATGGTACGATAATTGCAGATAAGTACTATTTGCCCCAACGCACCAACTTTGCCCCACACGCACCGAGCGTGGCAGGCCCGCTTGCTACGATTCTATTTTTTAACAACACGCAAGCAGATATGATTTCTTTCCGCGCCATCGCCGCATCCATAATCCTTGTGCTATCGGTGATGACAGGATGCAAAGAGAGCTCCCGAACCGTCGATCCATCGAAAGTAACACCGCCCCCAATAATAAAGAGTGTAAAACGCGGTATTGCATATAACATTGCCTCTGCTGCCGATCTCGCCGCACTCTCGAGTCGTGTCAGCTGGTGGTACAACTGGGGCAAAACTCCGAGCACCAATCTGCCCGCAAACTATCGAAGGTCCAAGCAGCTTTTGGGAGGTCGATTACGAAGTGTGGTGACGTTCGCTGGATGATTCCCTGTACGTTGTTCATCCTATGAATGATGCAAGTGGAATCGCAGCTCGGACCAAGAATTCGAGTGGTGCTTCCACCTTCGATCGTTTGCATGGGCATTTCAAATGTCCTTGACCGGGTTTCGCGAGTTCTCTGTTCCCATCAAATCGAAGAGCCCCAGAACTTGTAGACACCATGAGACTGTAAGTCGTCAACACTATAGGTGGAGAAAAGAAATGAGCAAATTGTCTCTTTGTGAGGAGCGTCCCAGGTTGCTCCTGCTGTGGATATTACTTGTGCTTCTTTTCCCTCAAGGAGAAATGTTTGCTGGCATTACCGGCAAGATTTCCGGTCGGATTGTAGACGCAAAGACCAAGGAGCCGTTGCCTTCCGTCAATGTCGTCCTCCGTGGCACTTCGCTTGGCGCGCCAACCGATGTCGACGGGTACTACTATATCCTGAGCATTCCCCCCGGGACTTACGAACTCGCAGCATCGATGCTTGGCTATGAGGCTGCGGTGAAAACAAAAGTCGCGGTCATTTCGGATCATACAACGTCTGTTGATTTTGAGCTGAAGGAAAGCAGCATCGCGGTCGCAGAGGTGGTCGTCGTGGCTCGGCGAGAGATAGTGAAAAGGGATGTGTCATCGAGTCAAATTGTAGTCGACGGGGGACAACTGGAAGCTGTGCCTATGGTTCGGGATGTGAACACCTACATCAACATGCAGGCGGGCATTCTGAACGATCAAATCCGGGCCGGCGGTTTGGATCAGATCGGCTACATGGTGGATGGGTTGGTATCAATCGACAACCGGACAAACCGTCCACTAATGCAGGTCAACCTGACTACTATATCGGAGATTTCGATCATCAAAGGTGGGTTCAATGCAGAGTACGGAAATGTACGCTCTGGAATGATCAACGTTGTTACTCGCGATCCGCAGCCAGACAGGTTCCACGTCTCGACAGATGTGCGATATAGCCCAGCCCGCCCAAGGCTTGGCGGTGCATCCATCGTCAGCCCTGATAATTACTACAACAGACCTTTTGTTGATCCTGCCGTATGTTGGACCGGGATACAAAATGGATCTTGGGATGCTGCCACAAAGGATCAGTATTGGGATTTCAAAGACTGGCCGGGTTGGTCTTTGCTTGCTAAACAACCGTCAGCAATGGGCCGGGATTCATCTCGATTGCGTAACCTCTTTCTTTGGGAACATGCTATGCAAGGGAGTGGCGCTCTGGGGCAAAAGGAGATAACGTACGGAGATAAACCAGACTTTTATGAAGAAATCACCGTCACGGGCGGGGTACCGATCATCGGAAAATACCTGGGAGACATCGCTTTCCTGGCATCTTATAGGAGTGATTATCAAGCGTTTGCCTTGCCGACATTCCGGCCATATTACCAGAACGACAACGCTCAGTTGAAACTGACATCACGCATTTCATCGACCATGAAACTGGGTATCGAGGCGAGCTACGGGGAAATCAACACGGTATCCAGAAGTAACCAAGGTGGCAGCGATAACAGCTTCGTAACCAGTGGAATGGATATCCTGAATTCCTCGCTGACCGGCAATAACTTCTCGTATGCATGGTGGCCTACCGCGCTCACGCCATTCAATATCTATACTAGTATGATAGGCGTTTCGTTCGACCATATGATCAATAGAAACACGTTTTACACCGTCCGAGTCTCGCTGGTTGACATCAAGAACTCGAACCTTGGATGGGGATCGGATGCATACAGAGACACGACGTCTTTTGTCAATACGGCGCTGTTTGGACCCATTCGCATGGACCAGCACCCTTGGGGTTTTTGGATCGGAGACGGTACATCGTTGAAATCGCAGGATGGTGCTATCTATGCTGCTCAAGGAGGTGGCGCGCGCGATTACGGGCAAGTGCACACGCTCAACGTGAAGTTCGATCTTACCACTCAGCTCGATAGATACAATCAGGTCAAGACGGGATTCGATTTCACGTATGATGATCTCTTTACGGATTATGAATCCAACCGATTCGAATCTAAACTGACTCAGGACTACAAGGTGGA
>JBGPAN010000578.1:0-3056 GCA_041480785.1 Bacteroidota bacterium
CGATCTGTGGCGGCCCTCTTTTGCCTTGACTCTCCAACATTCTCACTCTACATTGGGTTCCGTTCGCATACTGAAATATATATATGTCCGGTCAATCACTAACTCCGGAATGCACGTGAACTTCCTTACACATCTTGAATGCAGTGTCTGTGGAGACCGCCATTCTCCTCATGAAATTCAGACTTTCTGCCGATCGTGCGGAAAAGCACTCGTAGCGCGCTACGATCTCAAGGCCGCGCGAACTGCGTTTCCCCCATCGATTCTTGCTGGTAGGCTCCCATCACTCTGGAGATATTCTGAGCTTCTTCCCATCGAGCGCGAGGAGAACATTGTTTCTCTGGGTGAACGAGTGACCCCCATTACTCCTTTGCCCAAGTTGGGCGAGCTCTTGGGATTACCGCGGCTCTTGATGAAAGATGAAGGTCAGCTTCCCACCGGATCTTTCAAAGCCCGCGGCCTCGCCATGGCTGTTTCGAAGGCAAAAGAGCTTGGAGTTCGGGCGGCCTGCATGCCTTCCGCCGGGAACGCCGCTGGTGCATTGGCCGCTTATTCAGCACGGGCTGGTATGGAAGCATTCATCTTCTTGCCAGACGACACGCCGGATATTAACATCAAAGAGTGCATTGCATGTGGTGCCCACGTTGAGCTCGTACGTGGAAATATCAGCGATGCTGCCAAGCTGATGAATGAACGCAAGAAAACAAATCCCGGATGGTTCGATGTGTCCACGCTGAAGGAACCATATCGTCTTGAAGGGAAGAAGACGATGGGGTACGAACTGGCGGAGCAAATGAACTGGCAATTGCCAGATGTTGTGGTATATCCGACAGGCGGGGGCACAGGCCTCATCGGGATGTGGAAAGCCTTCGACGAGATGGAGCAGATCGGGTGGATCGGCAGCAAGCGACCCAAAATGGTTTCCGTGCAATCGACGGGATGCGCTCCTATCGTTCGGGCGTATAACGAGAAGAAGCCGGAGTCGCAATTCTGGGAGAACCCTGAAACGATCGCGTCGGGCTTGCGCGTTCCAAAAGCTTTCGCCGATCATCTTATCCTCGATGCCGTCTACAAGAGCGGAGGAAGCGCTGTTGCTGTGAGCGACGATGAAACAATCGCGACCGTTTACGAAATTGCGAGGACAGAAGGATTGTTCATCTGTCCCGAGGGTGCAGCGGCTTTTGCCGCGCTGCGACATCTCTTGAGCGAAGGCAACATCGGAGAAACGGACACTGTGCTTGTCTTCAACACGGCAGCAGGGATCAAGTATCCTGAGATAATAAAGAGATCGGTTCATTGAGTCAACGGGTCATTTAGTCATCGAGCCATCGGGACATTGGATCATTGGGAATTGGGATCATTGAGTCATCGGGAAATTGAGTCATTGGATCATTTACCAATTTACGAATTGATCAACCAAGTGAAGCATTCGTCGTCATGATAGGCCAGACTATTTCTCACTACAGGATCCTTGAGAAGCTGGGCGGCGGTGGAATGGGTGTTGTCTACAAGGCCGAAGACACTGCGCTCCGGCGTACCGTTGCGCTGAAATTTCTGCCGTCAGAGTTCACTCTCGATTCCGATGCCAAAGAACGCTTTGTTCACGAAGCTCAGGCCGCGTCTGCGTTGGAGCATGCCAACATCTGTTCTATCCATGAGATCGGAGAACAGAATGGTCAGACCTTCATTGTGATGGGGTATTACGAAGGAGAGTCACTGAAGGAGCGCATTGGCCGAGGAGCATTGCGAACTGAGGAAGCCGTTGATATCGCTCTTCAGTGTGCGCGAGGTCTCGCACGAGCACACGAATCCGGTATCATCCACCGCGATATCAAGCCTGCCAATCTCATGATCACCACGCGTGGTGAAGTGAAGATTGTTGACTTCGGTTTGGCGAAACTCTCCGGTCGTACGCTCGTTACGAAGACAGGCACCACACTCGGCACTGCATCCTATATGTCTCCAGAACAGGCGAGAGGAGAGCAGGTCGATCGACGGACAGACCTCTGGTCGCTGGGAGTGGTGCTGTATGAGATGCTGACAGGCAAGCGACCGTTCGAGGGAGATTATGAACAGGTAGCGCTTTATGCGATTGTGACTGATGACCCAAAGCCGATGAAAGACCTTCGGCCTGATGTTCCCGATGCGCTGGGGACAATCGTCGAAAAACTTCTGGCGAAGCGCACGGGAGATCGGTACCAAGACGCGTCGCAGTTGCTCACGGACCTGGAGGCATACCGTAGCGGGAACGAAGACACCATTGTTGCGAGACCGCGCTGGCACCGAAAAACGCGCAAACTGGCGATCACGATCTCAACCGTAGCCATTTTCGGTCTCGCTCTTGGGCTGCTCTTCATGCTGACGGGCAGCCGGCGAGGGTACGATACGGTTGCCATCCTGCCGCTGGAGAACCTGACCGGAGTGGCTGAACAGGACTATGTGGCCGATGGGATCACGGGCGAACTTATCGACAGGCTCTGCATCATCAAGGAGTTGACGATACGGCCGGAGCGATCGGTACGCAAATACAAGAAGTCATCATTATCACTGAGAGACATCGCGCGCGAACTGGATGTGCCCGCAATCGTTGACGGGTCTGTGAAGCGCGTTGGGAATCAGATCAGCGTGAAGGTGGAATTGGTAGATCCTTCGCAGGACAAAGTGCTGTGGGGCAAGACGTATGAGAAGGAGATGGGCCAGCTGCAGGTTCTTCGGGATGAGATCGCAAAGGCGATCCTTGAGGAGATGCGGGTCCGGATCGCTCCGGCCGAGCAGGCCCGGCTGACAGAAGGGCGGACGGGGAACCCTCAAGCCGTCGACGAGTACCTGAAGGCAATTCAGAAACGCCGGGAGCTGCAAGCTCGACCTTCTAGGAGCCTTTGGGCTGAAGGTCTCGGGCATATCAACCAAGCGATTGCTCTTGATCCGAAGGAGCCCCAGTTTCGTATTGAGCAGGCTCATCTCTTCTATGCCGCATGGTCAAATTTATTCATGTCGGGGGACAGTGTCAACGAACCTTTTTCAAAAGCGATGGATGAGGCGATTGCGCTTGGCGCAGA
>JBGPAN010000579.1:0-3056 GCA_041480785.1 Bacteroidota bacterium
AAAGTCGCCTGGGATTGGTGGAACGCAAACAACCTGATCGGTGTACCGTTTAAAGCCGGCATCAACACAGAGACATACAAATACTACATTGATTTCGCTGCGAGGCATGGACTGGAGTACGTGATCTTCGATGAGGGCTGGTCGAAGCCCTCGGATCTTTTCCAGATCAATCCTGACATGAACATGGATGAATTGTTCGTATTCGCGGCACAGAAAAAGGTCGGGATTATTCTGTGGGTGACATCCAAAGCCCTCGACGACCGAATGATCGAAGCGCTCGATCGTTTTGAAAAGTGGGGGGCCAAAGGGGTCAAGGTGGATTTCATGCAGCGTGACGATCAAAAGATGGTGAACTGGTACGAGAAAGTTGCAGTCGAAGCAGCAAAACGACACCTGCTTGTTGATTTTCACGGCGCTTACAAGCCGACCGGTTTCAGTCGAACTTATCCACACGTGCTTACTCGGGAGGGTGTGCGGGGCTTGGAGAACAGCAAGTGGTCAGCAGACATCACACCGCAACATGATGTCACTCTGCCATTCACACGTATGTTTGCAGGTCCGATGGACTATACTCCCGGCGCCATGGTCAACGGGACAAAAGACAATTTCCGTCCTATTTTCAATCAACCGATGAGCCAGGGGACTCGTTGCCACCAGCTCGCGATGTATGTCGTCTATGAAAGCCCGCTTCAAATGCTGTGCGACAGTCCATCGAACTATGATCAACAGCCAGATGCGATGGAGTTTCTCTCGATCGTACCGACCACATGGGATCAAACGAGGACTCTTAACGCTCGCATTGGGGAGTACGTAACCGTTGCACGGAAGAAGGGCAATGACTGGTTCATCGGATCCATGACCGACTGGACGCCACGCGATTTTCGGATCAGTCTCGATTTCCTCGATGCGGGAAAATATCAGATGACTCTCTATTGCGACGGCATCAATGCCGACCGTAATGCAAGCGATTACCGGAAAGAAACGAATCAAGTGGATCGTTCCAGCCAGGTCGCTCTCCATCTCGCACCAGGGGGCGGTTGGGCGGCTTACATCAAGAAAATCGACTAAAACATTATCGCAAAAAAGATAGGAAATCTCACGCCGAGTCCGGCTGCTCGCAAGGAACTAAAGCAACGAGTCATTGCGAGCGTTCTTTGCGAAGCAATCTATCGATGGACAGATTGCTTCGTCGCTCCGCTCCTCGCAATGACTTGGCTTTAGGTCGTTGCTCTACGTCGTTGCGCTTCCGCTCTCTGAATCCCGCTCATGAGCGGAATCCAAAAGCGGGACTTTGCGTGACTATTTTTGATAGCTTCGATTAGGAGATCTATGAAGAACGAACAAGCTCAGAACGAAAAAGGAAGTCCAACATACATCGCCCTTGTCACGATCATTGCGGCGCTCGGTGGACTGTTGTTCGGTTACGATACTGCTGTCATCGCGGGCGCGATCGGATTTCTCCAGACGCATTTCCAACTCGATGCGGCGATGAAAGGCTGGGCGGCCGCAAGCGCTCTCCTCGGCTGCGTGGTCGGCGTTTCCTTCGCGGGCATCTTCAGCGATCGACTGGGACGAAAAACCACACTCGTGTTATCCGGGCTGCTCTTTCTTGTCTCTGCTGTGGGCACAGCGCTCCCAAATGAATTCTCTCTCTTCGTGATCTTCCGGATGCTTGGCGGAATTGGCGTCGGCGTTGCGTCGATGGCTTCTCCGATGTACATCGCTGAAATAGCGCCTGCCAGTATCAGGGGCAGAATGGTTTCCGTGAATCAGTTCGCCATTGTCACGGGTATGCTCATCATCTATTTCGTCAACTACTTCATCGCTCTCCAGGGTGACGAGGCGTGGAACGTCACTACAGGGTGGCGCTGGATGTTTGCCTCGGGCGCAATTCCCTCTGCGATCTTCCTCGCCCTTCTCCTGTTCGTGCCGGAAAGCCCCCGCTGGCTCGTCGAAAAAGGAATGAACGAAAAAGCGAAGGGCATCCTTGCCAGGGTCGGCGGGGTGTCATTTGCGGAGACCGAACTGCGTTCGATCGAGGTGTCGCTTACTCAGGAGGTTGAATCGCTCGGTCAGCTGTTCAAAACCGGCTGGCAGAGGGTGATGTTCCTTGGCATTGCTCTTGCGATCCTGCAGCAAGTCACCGGAATCAATGTTTTTCTCTATTACGGTCCTGAGATTTTCAAGAAACTCGGATCTGGCGCAAATGCCGCCCTTCTGGAGACCATTGTGGTGGGAGCCGTCAATCTCTCGTTCACGATCATTGCGATACGGACAGTGGACAGGATAGGGCGAAAGCCTCTGATGATGATCGGTGCCGCCGGTATGTTTGTTTCTCTGGTTGCCATGGGACTTGCGGCACAGTTCGAGGTGGTTTCCATCTGGGTTCTCATTTGCATCCTCTCATTCATTGGATGTTTTGCGCTGTCCGTCGGACCAGTAACCTGGGTCATTCTTTCGGAGATTTACCCCACGCGCATACGCGGCAGAGCGTTGTCCGTCGCGACATTCTTCCTTTGGAGCGCGAACTTCGTTGTGTCTCAGACGTTTCCTATGATGGATGAAAACGCCACGTTGGTTGCACACTTCAATCACGGGTTTCCCTTCTACGTGTACGCAGCGTTCTGCGTTGTTCTCGTCCTGACAGTTTGGAAGTTCTTTCCGGAGACCAAGGGACGTTCACTCGAAGAGATCGAACGATTCTGGGATATTCCTCCATCTGATTCAAAGGGGTGACTCAGGCGAATTGTTTCGCCATCGGAGAGATACCCGGGCAAATCGTTCTTGAAGCAAAAGGTCCGTGACAGGGGCTCGACGGTCAGAAACTGAAGAGGAATCCGTAGGACGTTGTTGAAGCAACGGACGGTACGAGGTACGGAAGGCTGCCCAGTCGAACAGTACTCGTGCAATCCTAACTGCTGGTGCAGATGACCGTCACGCGCGGGAAAACATGGACAGGTGACGGTCATCGAAATACACTACCCCCCCAGCGACTCCCATCCTCTTTTCGAAAGGCTGCGATAGATGAAGGAGAAAGAAAACGCCGCAATCGCGAG
>JBGPAN010000580.1:0-3054 GCA_041480785.1 Bacteroidota bacterium
ATCCGGACAACGTTGAGATCTCTTTTGGTGAACTGCCCGTCTTACGGCGGAACTATGAGATCGTGCTTGATGAAGAGAAGGCGAAGGATTTGCTAGTGAAAGACAATGTGATGATTGTGGTGAACCTGAATCAGGGAAGCCAGTTTGCCCGGTTCTGGACCTGTGACCTCACGAAAGAATACGTTCACATCAATGCGAGCTATCGATCATGATCGATCCTGCGAAGAAAGAAGAAGTGCTCATCGAGGCGTTGCCGTACATCCAGACGTACGAAGGGAAAACGTTCGTGATTAAATACGGCGGGGCTGTCATGACCGAAGAACGATTGAAGCAGACATTCGCAAAGGATGTCACGATTTTGCGGAAGATCGGTATCAACATCATCATTGTCCATGGCGGGGGGAAAGAGATCACCGCAACGGCAGAATCCCTCGGTATCGCCACAACCTTTGTCGACGGGCAGCGCTACACAGACGAGAAAATGATTGAGGTTGTGCTGATGGTGCTGGCAGGCCAGATCAACAAGGAAATTGTGAACCTGATCAACACGAACGGGGGGAACGCGATCGGTCTTTGCGGTGTGGACAACCTGTTACTCAGGGCGCGCAAGTTGGTGACCGATGGAAAAGACCTCGGTCTGGTTGGCGAGATCACGTCCGTGAATGTTCCGTTTCTCAATCTGTTGCTGCAGAACGGAATGATGCCGGTGATCGCCCCGGTCGGTGTTGGTGAGAGTGGGCAGCTCTACAACATCAATGCCGATCTCGCGGCAGGAGCTGTCGCGGCGGCGTTGAAGGCCGAGAAGCTGGTGTACCTGAGTGACACAGAAGGTATCCTGGTGAAGGAGAAGCTGGTTTCGTCTATGACCAAGAATGAGGCGAACAAGTACATCGCTCAGGGTGACATTTTTGGCGGCATGATTCCGAAAGTCACATCAGCGTTTGATACGCTGGATGCCGGCGTCGACAAGGTCCACATTATCGATGGCCGGATCAAGCATTCGCTGCTTCTCGAAATTTTCACAGACGAGGGAATTGGTACACAGATGGTTCACGAGCCATAACCAACAGGCATAAGCCTATGAACAAGCAAAACAGACAATTCACAATCAAGCAGGTCATCACGCATCAGGTGATCTCGAGTCAGGAGGAACTCTGCCAGGCTCTCGACAAAGCCGGGTTTACCGTGACGCAGGCAACATTGTCACGTGACATGAGGGAGCTTGGTATTGCCCGGGTCAACACCGCGGCCGGCCATCGGTACATCCTTCACGTGGAAAGTGAAGAGCGGCGGCTGACGTCGATGATCGGGTACGAAATCGAGAGCATCGACGCAAATGAAAACATGATTGTCATCAAGACATTGCCGGGTCGGGCTCAGGGAGTTGCAGAGATCATCGACAGCGTGCGCCATCCTGCGGTTCTTGGAACGTTGGCGGGAGACAATACCATCTATGTGACGCCGTCATCTGTCACAAAGATTCCGGAGATCCAAAAGCTGTTGAAGAATCTGATGACGCAGAAGAAGCTTGGAGTTGCTTAAAAAAGGGATGTTGTGATTGAACATTCGTACGCGCTTACTTTGAGGAGACAACCGTGAAGAAACAAAGAATTGCTGTGGCGTATTCCGGCGGCCTTGACACATCCGTCATCGTCAAATGGCTGCAGGAAAAATACAATGCAGAAGTGATTACCGTGACCGGAAACCTGGTCCAGAAGAAGGAATTGGCCGGGGTTCCCGAAAAGGCATATAAGACAGGCGCCAAGAAAGTGTATGTTCAGGATTTGAGAGATGAATTCGTTGAAGACTACATCTTCCCGGCGCTGAGAGCCGGTGCGCTCTACGAATTCACCTACCCCATGGCGACATCGATTGGCAGGCCTTTGCTGGCGAAATCGCTGGTGGAGGTCGCGCGTCGTGAACGTTGCACAGCCGTGGCGCATGGCTGCACTGGCAAAGGGAACGACCAAGTCCGGTTTGAGGCGGCGATTGCTGCATTGGCTCCGGATCTGAAGGTGCTTGCACCACTCCGCGACTGGGAATTCAAGTCGCGCGAAGAGGAAATCGCGTATTGTGAGAAACACGGAATTCCGGTGTCAGCGACAAAAAAAAATCCATATTCGATCGACGAAAATGTATGGGGAACAGCAATCGAGTGCGGAGTTCTCGAAGATCCCATGGTAGAACCTCCGCAGGATGCGTTCCAGAGAACTGTTTCTCCGCAAGAGGCCCCCGACAAGCCGACGTCAGTAACCATCGAGTTCAAACGCGGTGTACCCGTCGCTCTCGACGGAAAAAAACTGTCAGGCTTTGAAATCATTGACACGCTCAATGAAATCGGAGGAAAAAACGGTGTCGGACGGCTCGATTTGATCGAGAACAGATTGGTTGGGATCAAGTCCCGAGAAGTGTATGAAGCCCCTGCTGCGGTTATTCTGCACTTCGCGCACAGGGAGCTGGAACGTCTGACGCTGGATAAGGAGGTCACGCATTACAAAGCGAAGGTGGCACAAGATTATGCGAACCTTATCTACAACGGTCTCTGGTTCACGCCACTCCGCGCGTCTCTGGACGCGTTCGTGAACGAAACGCAGAAAACGGTCAATGGCCTCGTGAAGATCAAACTGTACAAAGGGAATGTCGACATAGCGGGACGATCCTCTCCGAACTCGTTGTATGACACGAAGCTGGCAACATACACAGAAGAAGATACGTTCGATCACAAAGCGAGCGAAGGGTACATCAAAATCTTCTCGCTCCCGGCAAAAACATTCTATCAAGTGAATCCCAAGGGGTTCTTGAAGAAACGTTCCCTGAAACGGAAACTAAAGAAATCTGCTTCAAAGGTATGATGTAAACGCAACACTTCGTTGATCATGAGAGCCGGCGAGAAATCACCGGCTTTTCTTTTTTGTGGTATGCCAGGCATGGCACAATGACTTGGGGGTGCAAGTCCCCTATGGACCTCGATGATGGGAACCATTAGCCGAACAGCAAGGGTGTCCATCGTGAGATGGAATCTGAAGGAAGCTGTACGCAAAACTCCGGCCTGAC
>JBGPAN010000581.1:0-3046 GCA_041480785.1 Bacteroidota bacterium
AATATCGTAGTCGGCATAGGCGTGCGTATCGACCCTGACGCCAAAGCCCCCCGGCATATGGAAGTTCACAATCTTGCCCGGAGAAGGACGGAAATCATGCGCCGGATCTTCCGCATTGATGCGACATTCGATCGCGTGCCACTCGGGTTTCGCTTTCACTTTCTTGAGCCGCTGGCCGGCTGCCACCTCGATCTGCATTTTGAGCAGGTCGATCCCCATCACTTCCTCCGTCACCGGATGCTCGACCTGAATACGAGTGTTCATCTCCATGAAATAGAAATTCTTGTTCTTGTCGAGCAAGAACTCGATCGTCCCTGCACCCACGTAATCAACGCTCTTTGCCCCCTTCACGGCCGCCGAACCCATGGCTTCACGTAGTTCCGGTGTGATCGCGGGAGATGGTGATTCCTCTACGAGCTTCTGGTGGCGACGCTGTATGGAACAATCACGCTCACCGAAATGAACAACGTTTCCGTGGCGATCGCCCATGACCTGGATTTCGATATGACGGGGCTCTTCCAGATATTTTTCGATATAGACAGAAGGGTTTCCAAATGCTCTTTCGGCTTCGTGACTGGCAGTGCGGAACGCATTTTCGAATTCACTATGCTCGCGCACGATTCGCATCCCCCGGCCTCCACCACCCGCAGTTGCTTTGATGATCACAGGGTACCCTATCTCCCCCGCGACGCGTCTCGCTTCATTGAAGTCGGAGATCACGCCATCACTTCCTGGAATGACCGGGACGCCGGCCTTTCGCATTGTGTCCTTCGCAAAGGCTTTGTCTCCCATCGCCGAGATTGCTTCGGGAGACGGACCGATGAACGTGAGCCCAGATGTTCCGCAGATCTCCGCGAAATTCGCGTTCTCTGCCAGAAAACCATATCCTGGGTGGATGGCATCGGCATTGGTCACTTCGGCTGTGGCAATCAAACGAGGGATGCTCAGGTAACTGTCTTTGCTGGGAGGTGGACCAATGCAGACAGCTTCATCGGCAAAACGGACATGGAGTGAATAGCGGTCAGCTTCGGAGTACACGGCAACCGTCCGAATGCCCAGTTCGCGACACGCGCGGATCACCCGGAGTGCGATTTCACCACGATTGGCTATCAGAACTTTCTTAAACAAACGAATCCTTCCGTAGAAGAGCTCAGAGTCAGAGAATGAGAGGAAATGTACAGCGACAGGTTTTTGGTTGACTAGTGCCGTTTCCAGAAAGTCATCTTGTTTTTTCGATCAAGAACATCCAATTGGAAACGGGCACTGTGCCTCTTTGACTACAAGATCTATTATTAGAAGTGGCACTAGGATTTCTCAATCAGGAAGAGCACCTGATTGTACTCCACAGGCTTGCCGTTCTCGACAAGAATCTGCGCGAGCCTCCCGGAGACGTCCGACTCAATCTCGTTCATGAGCTTCATCGCTTCCACGATGCAAAGCACGGACCCGACGCTGACATTCTGACCGATTTCGACGTATGGTTCAGCATCCGGCGCCGGAGCGCGATAGAATGTGCCCACGATGGGAGAATGAACTTCGTGATACTTCACCTCGGGCTTACCGGAGTGTGGTGTCTGAGCGGGACTTGCAGCAGGACTCGATGCGGTGGGTGATTGTGTGATCTGAGGTGAGGCAACCGCGGGCTGAACCGCAGCCTGCACAAATATCGGCTGCTGGTTCTTGTGCTTCGCGACCCGTATCTTCTTCCCCTCCTCTTCAATCTCAATCTCATCGACATCACTTTTTTCGATGAGCTTGATCACTTTCTTGACGTATGCAAGATCCATGAATGTTCCGCGTTGATCGTGAGACACGAGAGCCTTAGGGCTCGTTCGTTTTCCCCGCAGTCGAGGGAGTACACCGTAGACGCTAGTTCTTTACGCGCTCCAAGTATTGGCCCGAACGGGTATCGACACGAATGACGTCGCCTTCGTTGATAAAGAGAGGAACGTTTACTGTGGCCCCTGTTTGCACCGTTGCAGGCTTCGTCGCGCCCGAAGCTGTATCCCCCTTGACACCAGGGACCGTCTCGACAACTTTCAGTTCAACATTGGGCGGGATCTCGCATCCGACGATATCCATCCCGACCATCATGAGCTGGACCGTTTCACCCTCTTTCAGAAACTTTGAACCTTCGCCGATCGCGACTGCGGAGACAGGCATCTGCTCATAGCTTTCTTTGTCCATGAACTGAAAGCTGGCACCATCGTGGTACAGGTATGTGAATTCCTTTGTCTCCATCCTGACCTCCTCGACTATCTCACCGGAGCGAAAACGAGTGTCCGTGGTTCTGCCGGACTTGAGGTTGCGCAATTTGGCCTGCACAAAGGCTCTGAGGTTGCCGGGGGTGCGATGGATGTATTCGTCAATTCGGTGCAGTTCGCCGTTGAACCTGATGATCATTCCAATTCGAAAATCTGAGGTTGTTGCCATAAATCCTTTCAAAATCCCCACGTTTTTGGCTAAAATCGCATCGTTTTGCGCGAAAATTGGGGTGAAAGTATACTGAAAAGTAGTGCGAATGTCAAGAAGATTTCCGAACTGGATTTTTTTGTCGTCTGCGGGATAAGGTGCACGTCCGATCTATGCACTTCTTCATGATATCTCTGATGTCGATTTCTTTTCTTTTCCTGTGAATTGTGCTATCTTTCGTCACTTTTTGATGAAGTACTGAACGAAAACGAGCGATTCTGCTCTCTACGGTCAGAAGGAACGCCGGTCAACCAGGAGAAGACATGGGTTTTTCAACGAAGGCTGTCCATTCAGGAATCGAAGCCGATCCGAGCACCGGGTCGCTGATGACGCCGATTCACTTGACATCCACATATCTTCAGGAGGAAATCGGCAAACACAAAGGATACGTGTACTCTCGGGTCGCCAATCCCACGCGGACGGTCCTCGAGAAGAGCATCGCCTTGCTGGAAAACGGGAAAGAAGGACTGGCCTTCGCTTCCGGAATGGCTGCGGAGACCGCAGTGTTTCACCTGCTCAAAGCTGGTGACCACGCTGTCATTTCACAGAACGTTTACGGAGGCACCTATCGCGT
>JBGPAN010000582.1:0-3036 GCA_041480785.1 Bacteroidota bacterium
CCAGGAACATGCCAGTCAGGAATCTCAAGAACAAAGCCACTGTCACATCGTTGGCGAGAAGCGCAATAAGCGCGGTGGCAAGTGAAGCGAGGAAGGATGAAACAGCAAACAATCGTTGGCCGGAGAAATGGTCGGCAAGATTCAGCAGCGATGATCCGAAGGTCCCGATCACAAATCCAATTTGAACCGACATCGTAAGCCACGCGACATCCGCGCCGGTGAGTTTCCAGCCTGCAATCAGCGCCGGCACGACGGCGGTAGCAGAAAACCACACAGACATCGCAAGAAGCTCTGCCAAGCACAGAACAACGATGATGCGCCATTTGTTCTGAAGGGCCGGCGTTTCTGTTGTGTCACTCATCAATTCAATGTGCGACTGATTCAGCTATCGAGAGCTTTTCGAACGCTTCTGAGAAACTCATTGGGCTGGTAGGGTTTCTGGATGATTTCCTTCGCGCCTGCTTTCGTCATTTCCGCTTTCAGCTCCGGCTCAAGGAATCCGCTCGCAAGAACGACCTTGATGCTTGGATTGTTTTGCTTGAGTCGCAGAAAAACTTCGCTCCCTGCCAACCGCGGTAAGCCAATGTCAGCGACAACGAGGTGGATACTCTCGCGGTGCAGGGAATAGATTTCGACCGCCTCAATTCCGTCACTCGCCGTGAGCACCTGATATCCCTTCGAGATAAGAACCGTTTTCAGCATTTCCCGCAACATCTCCTCGTCTTCCACGATGAGAATTGTCTCTGTTCCTCCAGGCACATCATCGAGCGATGCCCGCTGAGACTCGGTGTTTTCCTCACCGATCACTTGTGTCGGAAAATAGACATGGAATGTCGAGCCCACCCCCACCTCGCTGTCGACATCGATAAAACCGCCATGGCTTTCAACGATTCCATAGACCGTGGCAAGGCCCAGGCCTGTACCTTTTCCCTTTTCTTTTGTCGTGAAGAACGGTTCGAAGATACGTCGCTTTGTTGCCTGATCCATTCCCTGTCCCGTATCCGAGACCTGGAGTACGACGTAGGTTTTGGCCCCCACATTCGGAAAGTGATTGGACAACGTCTCACCGCCAACGAAGGTCGTCGTGATGGAAAGCGTACCACCGATCGGCATGGCATCGCGCGCGTTGATGCAGAGGTTCAGGAGGAGTTGGTGCAATTGATTCGGATCGGCGATGATGGAGGGAAGATTCTGCTCGAGCTGCAAGCGAACGGTAATCGTTTTGGGAAACGTTTCACCGAGAAGTCGAGTCGTTTCCGCCACCGCCTCGTTCAGCTGAACAGACTCGAAGAGAATGTCAGATTTGCTCGCAAACGTCAACAGCTGCCGCACGAGGGCTGCACCGCGGTGCGACGCCTGTATGACGGCGTCGATATTAACGGTTTGCTTCGCCGGGTTCCCCTGGTTACGCGGAATGAGCGACGCGTGACCCAGGATGATGGCAAGAATGTTGTTGAAGTCGTGTGCGATGCCCCCCGCAAGCGTGCCAAGACTCTCCATCTTCTGAGAGTGACGGTACTGATCCTCAAGCCGCTTTCGCTCAGTCACATCGCGTGCGACACCAATGAGCCCCACGACCTTCCCGCGCTCTCTCTGCGGGGTGATCGTGAATTCACCAATGACATATCCCCCACCCTTCCGATGGATCCGAATCTCCCGCACAGGAACTTTCGCCCCTTCGAGTGCACGGATGAAATACTTCCTCGCACCTTCCACATCCTCACTGTGAAAGAGATTGTAGTATGTTTTGCCAAGCCAATCTGCCCGGCTCCATCCGCTCGATGCTTCGAACGCCTGATTCAACGATGTGATGACTCCGCGCGGGGTTGCTGTGAAAATCACATCCCGTGCAGTATCGACAAGGCTCCGGAACTTCTCCTCACTTTCACGCAGATTGGCCTCGGCACGCTTCCGCTCCGTGATATCGGTCGCAGCGCCGATAAGGCCAATGGCATTCCCGTCACGGTCCCACACAACTGACGTAATCAGGTGAACCGGGAATTCTGTTCCGTCCTTTCTCCGATTGAGAATCTCCCCTTCCCATCCCCCCTTCAACGTCTCCGGCAGGATCCGGCTGATGACCTCCGGCGGATTGCTGGTTGATCGCACCACTGAGATCGGCTTGCCAACGAGTTCTTCCGGCTCGTACCCATACGTTTTCAAAAAGGCTTCGTTGACGAAGAGGGTATTGTCTTCCATATCCGTAATGCTGACACAATCCCTGATGCTTCTCAGTGCCTGGGCGAGCATGAAGATCTCACGGGCAGCCTCTCTCCGTTTCGTGAAATCCTCAACAATTCCTATGCCTCCCTTGACCTGGCCGTGCTCGTCGAAGAGAGGTGCCGTTCTCATCAGCGCCCAAATCTGCGCAGAGCTGGTGGTGGCTTCGTACGGACCTTCGTAGACCCCCTCATGTCCCTGGATTGCTTCCCTTATCGCCGGCAGGATCCGATGGTCTTTCAGTGTGTTGATGTCCAGACCCATCAAGCGCTCGCGGCTGGACTGCAACAATGTGACAAATTGGTCGTTGAAATCGGTTATGCGTAGGGCGAGATCATAATGGAAGACTCCGACAGGGGACTGGTAGAACAACAGCCGGTACCGCTCTTCGCTGGCACGAAGTGCTCCCTCCGTCCGTTTTCTGGCTGAGATATCCCGGAATGTTCCTTCGATTGCGATCGGTTTTCCGTTCGCGTCATTGAGAAGACGAGCGTTGATTGAAGTCTCGACGACTTTTCCCCACTTGTCCTTGAGCTGAATTTCGTAGTCGGAGACCTCGCCATCTGCAAGAATCGCTTTCAGGAACGCAGCGCGATCAGCCGGGTTGGCGTACAGATTGACCACGGGCTTTCCGATCAGCTCTTCGCGGGTGTATCCGGAGTACCGATAGACGGACGGGCTGACATCAATGATCTTCCCCGAAATGTCAACCTGGTAGAACAAATCCTGGAGGTTTTCGAAGATCTTCCGATACTTCGCTTCATGTTCCCTGAGCTCCACCTCGACGACCCGATGCTGCTCTGTCGCCGCCTGAAG
>JBGPAN010000583.1:0-3033 GCA_041480785.1 Bacteroidota bacterium
ACCAATCACGCAAATAACGTGGTTGCTCCCTCCTTGAAAGTCTCGTGCCTTGGCCATGCCGAGACCAGCCGAGATCGAGGTTGAAGAGTGGGCCGCGCCAAACGCGTCGTATTCGCTCTCGACGCGCCTGGTAAAACCCGACAGGCCGCCAGGCTGGCGCAGCGTGCGGATCTGCCCTCTCCGTCCCGTCAGGATCTTGTGAGGATAGGCCTGGTGACCGGTGTCCCAGATCAACTTGTCGTACGGAGTCAGGAATGCATAGTGGAGGGCAACTGTGAGCTCCACTGTCCCAAGGCCCGCTCCAAAATGACCTCCTGTTTTTGACACCGAATCAATTAAGAATTCGCGAAGCTCCGCACAAACGAGCCGGAGGTCCTTCAAATCGACCTTCCGCAGATCCTCAGGAATGTCAATCGTATTCAGGAATTTGTATTCAACCTGCGAATCACTCATTCTTCATCTGTCTCTGCAATTTCGAAATCACCGCCGACTGATTTTGCGAGTTTCTTGATCTTGAGTTCTGTCGCTTTTAGTTTCTCGGCACAATCTTTTGAAAGCTGGATCCCTTCCTCGTAGAGCTTCACAGCTTCATCCAGGGAAACCTTTCCTTCCTCCAAGGATTCGACAATCTCCTCCAGGCGCTTCAGTGAGCCTTCCATCGAACCTTTTTGCGTTTTCTTCGCAGCCATCATTGCACCTTTGTAATGACCTTGCCGTCCTGAAATTCCACGCTCGCCTCATCATTCCGCACAAGCTGGTGTACATGTGTGACAGGCACACCGTTCTTCCTCACGATCGCATATCCCCGTTTGAGCGCACCCTGGGGACTTAGCGCAAGCAACCTCTTCTTCAACGATTCTGCGTCTTGCGCGGTCCTCTCCATCCGATGGGCGACCGTGCCGGACATCATCCGCTGAAGCTCGTCGAGCCGCTGAACGAATTCACGCAACATGTCTTTTGGACGATTGAATGCGTAGCTTCCTACCAAGCTGGCGACACGCTCGCGATGTACCGCAATCCGCTGTGTCAATGCCTGACGCATAGTATACTCATAGTTGCGTATAACTTCAAGAAGTTCGAATCGATCGGGTACGATCATTTCAGCCGCAGCAGAAGGAGTCGGAGCTCGCAAATCCGCGACAAAATCCGCGATCGTGAAATCGATCTCGTGACCAACAGCACTGACAATTGGAATCTCCGATGCGTAGATTGCCCGAGCAACGATCTCTTCGTTGAATGCCCACAAATCTTCAAGAGACCCTCCGCCTCTTCCAACTATGATCACGTCGACCTTTCCATAGCGGTTCATATCCTGAATTGCCCTGGCGATCTCCTCCGATGCCCCTGCGCCCTGTACGCGCACCGGGAGAAGTACGAGCTCAACACTCGGAAATCGACGTCCCAGCACTGTCCTTACGTCCTGCAATGCTGCACCCGTCTCAGACGTGATGATACCCACTGCACTGGGGTATCGGGGCAGCGGTCGCTTCCTCCCCTCGTCGAACAATCCTTCAGCGGCGAGTTTCTTCTTCAGGCGTTCAAACGCGATTTGAAGCTCTCCAATGCCAAGAGGAGTCAGTTGGTCAACGTCAATCTGATAACTGCCGCGGGGAGGATAGACAGTGATTCCGCCTCTTGCGATGACCTTCATTCCGTCTTCAGGCTGAAACAGGAGACTTCCGGCTCTGCTGCGCCACATGGCGGCAGATATCTGCGCCCCCTCATCCTTTAGCGTAAAGTAGAGATGACCCGATGTATGCCGCTTGAAATTGGATATTTCACCCTGGACCCAGACCCGCGTGAATCGCTGTTCGAGCGAGGACTTGATCTGGCGTGTAATATCTGTGACGGTCAGGACTTGTTGTTCAGAACTCATCTCTCTTCTCTGTCTTCTTTCCACCTTTTCTGCAATATATGAAACATTGTTCAACGCCGCACAATGATTGTGCTTCTTCGTCGTGATTTTCGTGTGTACCAGGGGCACTGATCGCCCTTCTGATTTGTTCTCTTTGAATCGATCCGCCAGTTCGTTCCCTCCTTTCTTGGTTTTCAAGAGCCGGATGGGTATATTTTGATAACATTTTAGAAGGAAGAACAATGGATACAGATGTCCTGGCAATCGGTGCACACCCGGATGACCTTGAGCTCTCTTGCGGAGGGACCATCGCCAAACTCGTCAAGCAAGGCTACAAGGTAGCCCTTGCTGACGCTACACGCGGCGAGATGGGTACTCGGGGCACAAAGGAGATTCGCACGAAGGAAGCAGAAGAAGCTGCGCACATTCTAGGTGCAATAACGCGCAGGAATCTCCGGATTCCGGACGGAAACGTTGAAGTCAACAAAGAGAATGTTCAAAAGGTCATCGCCCTCATTCGGGAATTGCGGCCGACGGTGTTGATCATTCCTCACGGGGTCGAACGGCACCCCGATCATGCACACACGCATCAACTCTGCAAGGAGGCATGGTTCTACGCGGGACTTCGGAAACTCACGACGAGTTCTCGTGGGAAGAAGCATGAGCCACACCGTCCTCACCATTACTTCGAATTCATGCAATGGCACGAATTCCATCCGGCGTTCGTCGTCGACATCTCCGACACCTACGAGACCAAGATGAAGGCGATACGCGCACATGCATCGCAGTTCTTCAATCCCGAGAGCAAGGAGCCAGAGACGCGGCTCAGCAGTCCGACATTTCTTGACACTATCGAAACACGCTGCAAATACTACGGACAGAAGATCGGTGTTGCGTACGGCGAACCTTTCCTGACCCAATTTACCATCGGTGTCAGCGATATGTTCGACCTCATCATTCACAAAGGATAGCCATCCACCCAGTAGTTGTTCCTCCGCCTAATGCGTGTGGCTGTGAAACTTTGGCTTGACGTCGCTTGCCTTGATTTCCTTGATTTTTTCCTCACCCATCTGCCAACCCGCATAACAATCGGAACAGACTCCTTTGCCAGCGCGCAAATCTTTGTTGCACTGACAGCTTTGATGATCGATCGCGCACCGATCACATGGATCTTCCAG
>JBGPAN010000584.1:0-3030 GCA_041480785.1 Bacteroidota bacterium
CTGATCGGCATCGGCGTTGGAGGAGCGCTTCTCATGTGGTTGTACAATGTCGTTGTCAAACGCAACGAAGCTAAAGCGGTGGGGGCGTGATGCATCGGTCGAATGCTGTCCTGATGATTCTGCTCTTCTGCTGCGCGCTACCGACGGCATCCGGGCAGAAGAAGATTCAAGAATCCGCGGGTTCTGTCATTCTGCAGAATGTAGCCAGAGGACATGAGGGAATACAGGATTTCGTCGCGAAAATCGAGGCCAAGGTTGACATGGAACGCCTCCGCGTACCTAAGATGAACGCGACCCTGTATTTCAAGAAGCCGGACAAGGTTCATTTTGACTCTCCCGGTTTTGCGATGCTGCCGCGGGAGGGAGTTGTCCTGAATGCGGGGACGCTCCGGGCACGGTATGACGCTGCGGTTATCGGAGAGGAAAGTGTTGAAGGGAAGAAATTGCTGAAGCTGCAATTGACAGGGAAAGAGCAGAATATCCGTCCCCGACAGCTTCTTGTTTGGATTGACCAGACTTTATGGACAATCGCGAAGATGGAGTCGGTCCCCTACCAGGGACGCATTCTGCGGCTTGAATTCACCTATGCGACACAATCCGGGGGATACGTCCTACCACAGACACTGAAGGCGTCGTTCGAAGCCACCGCCCGCGATTCGACACAACGGCCTCTCGACCTCGATATGCCGGCGGCGTCACAGCTCGATGAGCTGAGGCAACGAGTGCCCCGGAGCGGTTCCATCACCGTGAAGTACCTCGAGTATAGGATCAACGTCGGGCTGTCGGACGACATCTTTGAAAAGAAGGAAACCCCTCCCAAGTCGAACTAGAGGCTCGGACGAAAGCGACACAGTCACCCCGAATTGTCTTTGTTCGGGGTCCATGAGTCGCTGAACCTAGAAGAATGTGTCGGGGCAGGCAGAAGCATTTCAGCGTGACGTGGTTGGCGATGATGCTCTTCGCCCGGCCTTCCAGGGAAAACGAGGAGGGTGGGTTTGCCTAGGTAGACGCGGGGCGTGGAAGGCGAACAGTGACCAGCGTTCCTTTTCCGATTTCGCCCTGAATTGTGAGAGTGCCGCCGCACAGTTCACTCATCTTCAGCGCAATCGCAAGTCCGAGGCCCGAGCCCTGCTGTTCACGAGCTCTACGCTGGAACTGTTTGTATGCTCCGATTTGGGCAATATCATTCGACTCCATTCCAATTCCGTTGTCCTTCACCGTCAGGATCCAGAGGTCGTCAACCGCCTTCGTTGCGATCTCGATTGACTGTCCCCGGCCGGAAAACTTGAAGGCATTGTCAACCAACTCTTCGACAATGCGTTTTCCACTTTGGATTGAGATCGACGCCTCAACCCCTCCCAGGGAGAGGTTTACGTCGTCGGGGCGTTCGTATTCTTTCCCCTTCTTGTCGACAATTTCCTCGATATGCAGATCGAACATCACGGTCACGTCTTTGCCCACGAAGGCTTTCGGAGCCGATGTTGCCGCGAGCATCTCAAGCTGGGCAAAGGTGAGGAAATTCTCCACCATGTGCCCGAGTCGCGTCGCTGATTTCAGGATGATTTTTGCCATTTCCGAAATCTCGTCGGCCCCCAGGGATTTGACATCGTCGCGCAGAACTTCGGCAAAACCGATGATGCCACTGAGGGGCGTTCGGATTTCATGCGGAAGAGAAATGCTCAGGTTCACGCGGAGTTCGTCGAGCTTGCGTTCAGTCTCTTGTTTGACAAGTGACTGCCTCTGAAGTCTCGCCTGGATGGCAGCGACGAGTTCGCCGATCATGATGGGCTTCGCGAGGAAATCATCCGCACCGAGCAACATTCCCTGACGCATATCGCTCTTTGCTGCCTGTCCCGTCAAAAAGATGAATGGAATCATAGCTGTTGCGGGGTCATTCCGCATGGCTTTGAGTGTGCCATAGCCGTCGAGATTCGGCATCACGATGTCGCAGATGATGAGATCGGGCGCATGTGTGCGTGCCGCCTCGACTCCCAGTGTGCCGTCCAGAGCGCGGATTGTCTCGAATCCCTCAAGCTTAAGTGACGAGGCGATCATCTCGCATAAGAATTCATCGTCATCGATGATCAGTATTTTTGGCATGAGCCTTCCGCTTGCGCACGTTCCCTTCCTTAAAATATAGGGAAAGTTGGGAGAGAAACAAGACACGGCACATTTTTGCATTACTGAATCAGTACGCCGGTGGCGCAACATCGTGGAAATCCAATCGTGTATTGATTCTCCGCTTGTCGTGCTCTATATTAAGGCAACAGGCAATTGCTTCGAAGTTACGCCCCTCGAAAAACAGCCAATGAAACAGAGTCATCAATCAGATCAAGCCGGCGTCTCGCTTGCCGAAGTGCATCGATCGGTGATGGTGCCCCAGAACGCCGGCATGATAAAACGGCTCCTGGCGTTTGTCGGCCCAGCCTATCTGGTCAGCGTGGGATACATGGATCCGGGCAACTGGGCCACAGACCTCGAGGGGGGGGCACGGTTCGGCTATCAGCTGATCTGGGTACTCCTGATGTCGAACATGATGGCCATTCTTCTTCAGACTCTCTCTGCCAGAATGGGAATTGTCACAGGGCGCGATCTGGCACAAGCATGCCGCGACAACTTTCCTCGACCGATATCGTACATCTTGTGGATTCTCTGCGAAGTCGCAATTGCCGCGTGCGACCTCGCAGAGGTCCTTGGTACCGCCATCGGTCTCAACCTGTTGTTTGGACTCCCACTGATCTACGGAGTCTTCATCACAGGGTTCGACACGCTCCTGCTCCTCGTTATTCAGCGGTATGGCATCCGAAAGATGGAAGCCGTCATCCTTGTCTTCATTGCGACGATAGGAATAAGCTTCATCATCGAGGTCTTTCTCGCCCACCCCGTCTGGGGCGAAGTGGTGAAAGGATTTGTTCCTCGCTTGAACTCCGAAAGCCTCTACGTCGCCATTGCAATCCTGGGGGCGACCGTGATGCCGCACAACCTGTATCTTCACTCCGCGCTCGTGCAGACGCGAATCGTCGGCGACAC
>JBGPAN010000585.1:0-3025 GCA_041480785.1 Bacteroidota bacterium
AACTCGTTCCGGTCGCTGATCTTAGAGCTGGATTTCGGATGAGATTGAATGCGGGGAAGCTTCTGACGGAAAGAATAACCCTTCTGGAGAAAGCGATTGCTGCAGTGTCAACAGAGACCGTAGCTCGTGTCGAAGAAAAGTCTACGACTGCTGATGCAAGTGATATCTACTTCCTGCACCTCTCGCGATTCCGGAACGATAGCACGACAATTTCAGGCACGAACCTTCTCACGCAGGATGTCTACCTCTTCGAATCGGATCCTTCCTTCTCGCTGCGTTTGCGCTTCAACGAACGAAAAGGGCTGATGCGCCTGGTGGGGATCACCGAACGGTCGTATTTGCGCGAGCAATCAATACGTTTCAGGAGCCAGCTGCTGCGAGAGATCGGTAATCAGACTGAATTCACAACCAAGACCGACCAGTTGTTTCCCACTGCTTCTTCCCCCAGACAGAGAGACTTGTCATCTGATGAGCTCAGGACGGAGTTTTCCTACCGCCCATACTCGGAATGGGATGTTTCTTTCGGAGCAGCGCTTTCAGGAGTGACAAATCGATACAGTGGTGCTAATGTCTCAGCGAGTATTAACGAACAGTTTGTCCGATTGACGTACGCTATTCTCTCTCTCGGCCAGCTAAGAACCGAGATTCAGAGGGAAGAGGTTCTCATCTCGAATGACAAAACGATTGGTACCGTTGGCTACCCATTTGAGTTTACCAATGGCAAAGCGATTGGCAAAACATTCCTGTGGCACATGGCCTTTGACTACAGATTAAGCCAATCCGTACAGTTGACGTTCAATTATGATGGACGATCAGAAGGTGGTCGGGCTGCTGTGCACACCGCACGCGCTGAAGCGCGAGCGTTTTTCTGAGCGATGAGCATCCGCTTCCATTCCGCTGAGGAAGGCTTTAAAGGAAGCGCAGTTCGTCTGAATTCTTGCGTTTCGCGTTCGTTTTCGCTATACTCTCAGGCGTTTTCTCCTCATTTCCTTGCAGTAATCAAACGATTCCATGTCTTTCCTGAGCGAACTCAATTCTGTTCAACAAGAAGCGGTAAAGACGCTGAACGGCCCCGTCATGATCATTGCCGGAGCCGGGAGCGGGAAGACACGGGTCCTGACATATCGTGTCGCTTACCTGATCAGTTGCGGTGTCCCGCCGTACCAAATCCTCGCTCTGACCTTTACAAACAAGGCGGCGAACGAAATGAAGCAACGGATCATCAAGCTTGTCGGAGACAAGGCATCCGACGTCTGGATGGGGACGTTCCATTCGATGTTTGCACGAGTTCTCAGAAAAGAAGCACGCCTTCTTGGATTTACCAATTCGTTTACCATCTATGATTCAGAAGACTCACAAAAGGCTGTTCGGCGATGCATGGAGAAGCTGAATCTCTCCGTGCAGCAGATTCCGGCACAGGCTGTCTGTTCTCGCATCAGCGGAGCAAAGAATCAACTCATACCGCCTGCGGAGTATTCTGCGCTGGCCAGAGATTTCCTGGATGAAAAGATCGGGCTTGTGTATGCCGAGTATGTGGCGCTTCTCCATCGCAGCAATGCTATGGATTTCGACGATTTGCTGGTGAAGCCAATCGAACTGTTCAAGAAACACCCCGAGATACTTCAGAAATATCATCATCGTTTCAAATTCCTGCTCGTGGACGAGTTCCAGGACACAAACCGAGCCCAATATGAAGTGATCAAGCTGCTGGCGGAAGGTCATGAAAACATCTGTGTTGTCGGCGACGATGCACAGAGTATCTACGCGTTTCGTGGCGCCGATATTCGGAATATCCTGGATTTCTCCAAAGACTACCCAAAAGCCAAAACTTTTCGATTAGAGCAGAACTATAGGTCAACGAAAAACATCCTCGCAGTCGCGGATACGCTGATCAAATTCAACGTTGATCAATTGAAAAAGGATCTCTGGACGGAGAACCCTTCCGGGGAGCCTGTGCGACTGCTGAGTTGCATCGATGACCGCGATGAAGGCCATCAAATACTGTCGGTAATACGGAATGAGATAGCCGCGGAACAGCGTGCACTGCGTGACTTCGCAATCTTGTTCCGGACGAACGCACAGTCGCGATCGCTCGAAGACGTGTTGCGCCGCAACGGCGTGCCGTACGTCATCGTTGGTGGGATCAGGTTCTACGAACGCAAGGAAATCAAGGATGTGTTGGCGTATCTGCGCCTGCTGGTGAATCCACGTGATGACGAAAGCTTCCTGCGTGCGATCAACTACCCGGTCCGTGGGATAGGGGATACCAGTGTCGAGAAACTTATGGAGTTTGCCAGGGAAAAGACCTTAACCCTTTTTGAATCCTGTGAGCGTGTGAGCGAGGTGACGAGTATCCAAGAGCGAGTGAGAAAAGCAATGGATCAGTTCAAGTCGTTCATGAAGAAATACGTATCCCTCAGGGCCAAGGTGTCGCTGAGTGAGCTCGCTCGATCGATGGTTGACGACCTTGGGATTTTGAGAACCTACAAAGAAGAGGGGTCCGCCGAATCGATGGGCCGCTGGGAGAACATTCAGGAACTGCTCTCTGCCATAACCGAGTTCAGCGACGAACATCCTGATGGTACCCTTGAAGCATTCCTGGAAGAAGTCTCTTTGGTTGCGGATATCGACACGTGGGACGAGACACGAAACGTTGTCACGTTGATGACCCTGCATGCGTCAAAAGGGCTGGAGTTTCCAGTGGTGTTTGTTTCTGGAGTCGAGGAGGGCTTGCTGCCTTTCTACTCCAACACGATAGAACGCGGCGAACTTGAGGAAGAACGACGCCTCTTTTACGTAGGAATCACGCGGGCACAAACGAAACTCTTCTTGTCAAAAACGCAGATGCGCTATCGGTTCGGAGAGTCAGCATTCGCCTCGGGTTCCCGGTTCTTATCGGAGATCGGGGAAGAGAAGCTGGAAGTGGTCGAAGGGAGAAGTGGTCAGGCCTCAGTACTGCCCGGTCGTAGACGCGGAATACCACACCGTCCGAGAATTGTATCTGAACGAGCTCCGGCACGCGAGG
>JBGPAN010000586.1:0-3014 GCA_041480785.1 Bacteroidota bacterium
ATATTTCTGGAACTCAGAATATCATCGAACAGCCTGAGTTCATCGATCCGAAGAATTTTCGCAGCGTCATCGAGCTCATTGAAAATGATGACATCATTGTCCATCTCCTCGAGAAACACGAGGTATCCGACAGGGATCTGGTGGTGACCATCGGATCTGAAAACGATGATACAAAGGTCAAAGATTACAGCGTTGTTTCTGCGACGTATGACCTGGATGGGGTCAAAGGTAGCGTTGGGATCATCGGCCCACGACGGATGGACTATGCGAAGATGATCCCGCTTGTCGACCATGTAGCAAAACTTGTTGCGAAAATGATGAAGGGGTAAGCACAGCATTGATGAACGATCCACAGGAAAACATCGAAAAACAAAACGTCGGGACAGAGGATTCAAAGACAGTTGAGCCAGAAAGTCAACCGACCGAAGCTCCAGAGGTGCCGGCAGATCTGAACCTGCGATTGGCTCAGGCTGAGAAACAGGTCGAGTTCTACAAAGATCAGCTTCTGCGCAAGGTCGCCGATTTCGACAATTTCAAGAGACGGGTGGAAGCCGAATCAGCGTCTGTTTTCAAATATGCGAAAGCAGAAATCATTCAGGACCTTCTTCCGACGATAGACGATTTTGAGAGGTCATTGAAACTCGCCAGGGACCGGAGAGATTCGGAAGCGTTTACTAAAGGGGTTGAGCTCATCTACCAGAAGCTGACGAAATTCTTGCAGACCCAGGGGGTGCAAGAAATCGAGTCGCTTGGCAAGGAATTTGACGTTCATTTCCACGACGCGCTGCTCCAGGTTCCTCGGGGCGATGTTCCTCCTCACGTCGTCATTGAGGTTGTGGACAAAGGGTACATCCTCGATGATCGTGTCCTGCGCCACGCGAAAGTGATCGTGTCAACAAACCCGGCTGGTGATGGAACTGACAAGAGCACGGGCGATGAGCAATCCATCGGACCAGATGCCACGACGAAGATCGAGAGCTAGAGAGCAGAATGGCAAAACGGGATTATTACGAAATACTGGGGGTTTCACGGACTGCATCCCCGGATGAGATCAAGAAGGCATATCGGCAGATGGCGATGAAGTATCATCCCGATCGCAACCCCGGGAACAAGGAAGCCGAAGAGATGTTCAAAGAAGCGGCCGAAGCATATGAGGTTCTCGGCGATCAGGACAAACGACGACGCTACGACCAGTTCGGTCACGAAGGCATGCGAGGCACGAACTACCGTGAATTCCACGATGTCAACGATATCTTCTCAACCTTCAGTGACATCTTCGGAGGCGGGTTTGGTGGTGGAATTTTCGACGAAGTGTTCGGGGGCGCCGCCCGCGGTCGAAGGTCCGGACGATCGCACCACGGAACTCCCGGGGCAGACCTGAAAGCGAGACTCCCTCTGACGCTCGAAGAAATATCAACCGGCATCGACAAGAAGCTCAAGATCAAGAAACAGAAGAAATGCGACATCTGCAGCGGTTCAGGTGCCAAACCAGGGACAGGCTCTACAAGCTGCCCTCAATGCGAGGGAAGCGGTGAACTGCGGCAGGTCTCTCGTTCGATGTTCGGGCAATTTGTAAACATCACGTCATGTCCCACATGCGGCGGAGAAGGTCGCATCGTTCGCGAGCCTTGCACGAATTGCCACGGCGAGGGACGCCTTTCCGGGGAAACAACGATCAAAGTGAGCGTGCCCGCTGGAGTCTCCGAAGGTAATTACATACCGCTCCAAGGTCAGGGAAACGCCGGGCAGCGCGGTGGCCCGCCAGGTGACTTGATAGTCCTCATCGAGGAACAGCCACATCAGTATTTCAGTCGAAGCGGGGATGACATCATCTACGACCTCAATATCAGTTTCCCCATGGCTGCCCTCGGCGGGGAAATCGAAATCCCCACACTGACAGGCAAGGCAAAGCTGACCATTGACGCGGGCACACCCCCGGGAAGAATGCTGCGCATGAGAGAGCGCGGCTTGCCACACCTGAACAGTTATGGACGGGGTGATCAGCTTGTCAGAATCAGCATTTGGGTTCCGGCGAAACTCAACTCCAAGGAAAAGGAACTTTTGAAGCAACTGGGAACAGCAGAGCACATAGTTCCCAGCGAAGAGGAACGTCACGGCCATTCGAAGACATTTTTTGATAAGGTGAAAGACGCTTTTTCGTAGAAAAACATGATTCAGCGGCTGATCAACTGGCTCGCGCTGACGCCGACGGAACGAAACGTGATCCTGTTCCTGACGCTCACGCTGGTGGTCGGTGCTGCGATTCGGTTCTATCAGGAAACTGTTCCCCCGAATCGACAGATTGACTACACTTCTGTTGATAGCACATTTGCAGTTTTTCAGAAGCGCGTGGCATCCGATTCAACCCGCCAGGAAGAGAGCGGTCCGAACCGGATCATCAATATCAACGTAGCCAGCAAAGCCGAACTAACCAGTCTGCCAGGAATCGGAGACGTCCTCGCTGATCGTATCATTCGCCAACGGGAGGAGCAGGGTGAATTTGAAACGATCTCGGACCTTCAGAAGATCAAAGGTATCAGCAAGAAAAAGTTTGAAAAGCTCAAACCACTCATTGCAGTTCAATAGGCCGCAAACGATCCATCTTCTTCTGTTTCCGAACGGGAAAGGCACCGTACGACCATGAGATCCTCCTATTATGTCGGCATGTCCTTTTACAGAGGGCAGATTCAACTCGCTGAAATTGACCACGGAAGGAAAAAGACGGTGACAGCATTGAACGAGCGGAGCTCTGCCGTCGATTTGTCGCGCGACATCAAATTCTCTGCTGATCATCCCCAGCTCCACACGTTCATCTATGAACTGGAAGAGATGCTGAAGGAGAACAAGGTTCATTCCAAGACCGTTTCGTTTGCCATCCCGACGGAACCGTTGCTCATGAGCGTCATCCCCCTCGACGCATCGCTTCAGGGACCCGGATTGACATCCCATCTTCAGTGGGAATTCGAGCAATACTACCCGAACGTTCCGATCAAGGACTACGTTGTCAGCGCTTA
>JBGPAN010000587.1:0-3004 GCA_041480785.1 Bacteroidota bacterium
TCCTCAGGGTCGAATCCTGAGCAACGCCCTGAGCCTGCCGAAGGGCTTGTCGAAGGATTCGGCTCACGGGACATGCCCCGATCAAAGATCGATCGGGGCAAACCCCGATCTAAGAACGATCGGGACAGGTCGACGGGCGCGTCCGCCAATCTTGGTCCGAGGAGGTCGGGCGGACCCGCCCGACCCGGTTGCGTCCACTATGGCGGGCGGGGATTCTTTGTTTTGCTCGGGAATTCTTCAATCGTACCTCGTCTTTTTACCTCGAAACCTCGCAGAAGAACTCTGCCATTTGCCTTTCAGTCTGAACTGCAGTAGCTTTGTGCGTTAGAATTTCCCGCCGCTACTGTAAGTCCGTATTCCCACCATAGGAGGCCCTTATGATCGGCCAGATCATTTCGCATTACAAGATCCTCGAAAAGCTCGGCGAGGGCGGCATGGGTGTAGTGTACAAGGCCGAGGACACCAAGCTCAAACGTTTCGTTGCACTGAAATTTCTCCCGCGTGATAAAGAGGTCCACGAAGCCGAGCGGGCACGATTCGTGCAGGAGGCCCAGTCCGCCTCTGCCTTGAACCATCCGAACGTGTGCGTCATTCACGACATCGCGGAATACAGCGGTCAACAATTCATCGTAATGGAATTCGTCGAGGGCCGAACGCTGCGAGAGATCCTGCCGATCCAAAAGATCGACGATGCAATCACCTACGCCATTCAGATTGGTGAAGCACTCAATGCAGCACACAGCAAAGGCATCGTGCACCGCGACATCAAGGCCGACAACATTATGCTGAACTCCAACAACCAGATTAAGGTGATGGACTTCGGATTGGCCAAGCTGAAGGGCTCTCTGAAGTTGACGCGCACATCCGGAACGGTGGGAACCCTCGCATACATGGCTCCAGAGCAAATTGAAGGAGGTGAGGTCGATGCCCGTTCGGATATTTTCTCCTTCGGTGTTGTGTTGTTTCAGATGCTGACCGGCCATCTCCCCTTCAGAGGTGAGCATGAGGCCGCAATGATGTATTCCATCCTGAATGAAGAGCCTGAACCGCTGACAAAGCACCTGCCCGGCGTTCCGGCAGAACTTACTCACGTCTTCAACCGTGCTGTCGAAAAAGATCCTGCAGATCGGTATCAGTCCATTGCGGACGTTATCATCGATCTCAGAAGACTGAAGCGATACACTTCAAAGGTCGTGCGGCCTCTTCCGGCCATGCCGAGTACCGGTGAGTCTGTTCCGTCGGAAGCGCACATCTCGAAGACAGCGATTGAGGTGGCGGCCGGTGTTCCAACGACATCTCCTCCGTCCGCACCGATGAAGAAGGTTTTTTGGAAGAGGCCACTCGTACTGGCCGGCACGGTCTCGATTCTGTTGATCGTCGCTGTGGTTGTTCTTCTTGTAATGCAACGAGGCAATCGTGGAGCATCCGGAACTATGGTGACCCGGGTACTCAAGCTGCCAAGCCCGACTGCAAATTTCCCCAACATCTCCGCCGACGGCAACTGGGTTGTGTTCGTTGCACAGGACGAGAAGGAGATTCAGAATCTATACATTGTTCATGTTTCCGGGGGTGAACCGAAAAAGCTCACGAGCGATACGATGTATGTCACAGTCCAGTCACCGTGCTTCTCTCCTGACGCCAGTCAGATTGTCTATGAGCGGGTGGAATACTCTCCGAAGTTTGACAGGGCACTCTGTACTGTCTCTGCTCTGGGCGGAACGCCTCGCAAGCTCATCCGCGGCGGAACGCTTCCGATATGGTCGCCTGACGGGAAACACATCGCCTTCTTTCGTTATGCGACGGGCGGTCCGGGGCTTGAGCTCGTGGTCGCCAATCCCGACGGAACGGGAGAAAGAAAGCTCGTCGACCTCGCAGGGAAAGACTACGTCACTACGCCGGCATACTTTTTCAATGAGGCTTGGTCCCCGGATTCGAAGAGACTTGCTTTCCTCAGAAGCTTTCTCACGCCGACAAAACAACGATATACCGAGATTTTTGTCCGCGGGCTTGAGGACAGTACCGAGCGCCAGATCACGTTCGACAAGAAGATCATCGATGATTTCTGCTGGACCTCGACGGGCGAGATCGTGTTCAATTCCACAAAGGGCGGCAACGTCAACTTGTGGGTGATACCAGAAGATGGAGGAACGCCGAAACAGTTGACGCTGGGTGCAGGGGCCGACCGTCTCCCCCGTATTTCGAGCGACGCAAAACACCTGGTCTACGTGAATGAGTCTGAGACCTCCAATCTCTGGAAATTAGAGCTTCCAACCGGGCAGGTGCAGCAGATGACGTTTGAGGATGCACAACTCTTTTACCCTGTGTTTTCGTCTGATGGAGCAAAAATCATTTATCGGCAAACCGATTTCTTCGATAACTCACGAAGCGGTTTCTATGTCTGCAACAAAGACGGTAGTGAATCGTCAAAACTGCCCGCGAACATTGAGAACTACACAACCTTTGTGGCTGTGTGGCCTGCTGTAGGAAAGCCAATACTCCTAAGTGGCTTCAGGACTGATACAGTGAGAAAGAACCCCGACTCGCTTGTCTCAAGGTCGGCCATTTTCGAATATGATCCGGGTACGAATGCTGTCGTCAAGATCGGAGACGGGAGTCTCCGTGATGCTTCGAGAGATGGAAAGTATGTGATCTACCTACGTAATGAGGAACCAAATTACTGGAATGTGACGCTCGCCCCCAGGGCCACTCCTGATAAGCCCATCAAGGAGATTGTTTCGCGCTGGTCGCTTCCATGCTTTTCGTGGGATTCGAAGAGCGTGATCACTTCTGATTCAGCCGGTATCACGTTCGTGTCCGTTGAGGAAAGCAAGGGCAAAAAGTTCATCAAGAGGCCAAAGAACTTTGGATTTGTGTGTCAGATGCCTGACGGTAAAACATTGCTGGGTTCGCTGTATGATCCGGCGCTCAAGAAATATGATCTGGTGAAGGTGCAGCTGTCGGATGGGAAGATCGAGAAAATTGCGCCGCTGCCACCGTCGTCCCA
>JBGPAN010000588.1:0-2997 GCA_041480785.1 Bacteroidota bacterium
AAAAGAGCATGTACGGAAAGAAGTACATGGGAATCGAGCGCACCACGTTTGTCATTGACGAACGTGGAACGATTGCTCATATTTTCCCGAAGGTGAAGGTTGATGGTCACGTCAAAGAGGTTTTGGATGTGTTGTAACGGCCGAAGGAGATTTTCATGATCTACGTAACGCGTCGGGTGACATTTAGCGCCTCGCACCGGCTTTTCAATCCGCGTTTGTCGGAAAAGGAAAATGAAGCACTGTTCGACAAGTGCGCGAACAAGAATGGCCATGGCCACAACTACGTGATGGAAGTGACGGTGGTGGGAGAACCGCAGGAGCGAACAGGATACGTCGTCGATCTGAAAAAGCTCAAAGAGATCTTGAAGTCAGAGATCGTAGACAAGGTTGACCACAGGCATTTGAATGAAGATGTCGACTTTTTGAAGGGAACTATTCCGACGGCTGAGAACATCGCGAGAGTATTCTGGAAGATCCTCCAACCGAAAATTCCAGATGGGAAACTGTTCTCAATCCGATTGCACGAAACTGAGAACAATGTTGTAGAATATCGCGGGGAATAGACATGCGGAAACCCAACACATCGAAAGAGGTGGAAGAGTCCATCAGGGAACTCCTTGCCTACATCGGAGAAGACCCGAAGCGCGAGGGGCTGGACAAAACTCCGGCAAGGGTCGTGAAGATGTATGAGTTCCTGACAAAGGGATACCATGAGGACATCGAGTCAGTGCTCAACAACGCGGTGTTCACGGAGCGCTATAGCGAGATGGTCATTGTCCGCGATATCGATTTCTTCAGTTTATGTGAACATCATCTCGTTCCTTTCTATGGCAAATGCCATATTGCATATATTCCGAAGGGCAAGATCATCGGATTGAGCAAGCTTCCGAGAATTGTTGAAGTGTTTGCCAGGCGATTACAGGTTCAGGAGCGATTGACTCAGCAGATTGCTGAAACGCTCTACACGCACCTCAAACCTCTGGGGGTGGGCGTTGTCATGGAGGCGCGTCATCTCTGTATGATGATGCGGGGTGTCGAGAAGCAAGATTCAATTGCGACAACGAGCGCGATGCTTGGGTCGTTCCGTAATGACGTGAAGACACGGTCGGAATTTCTCACGTTACTCGATCGGAAACTTGGGAGCTAGCAGATGCCTTCACCGCGCATCATCTGGATAACGGGAGCAAGTTCAGGAATCGGTCGTTCTCTCTCAGAGGTCTTTGTTCAACATGGAGATACTGTCGTAGCATCCGCCCGACGGATACCTCAGCTTGAAGAACTGAAGCAGGAGGTCTCGTCCGCCCCTGGCATCTGTCAGACCTACCCATGCGATGTCGGCGATGAAGGCCAGGTGGCCAGCGTAGGGGAGGCAATACTCAAGGAGTTTGGTGGGGTAGACTTTCTCGTCAATTGCGCCGGTGTGACATGCTTCAAAGACTTCGCCCGAACAACGACACAAGAGTTTGATGAAGTGATACGCACAAATCTCCGCGGGCTCTTTTTGACCACGAAGACTGTCCTTCCAGCTATGCTCAAACGTGGCTCAGGCGTAGTGATGAATATTCTCTCGTACGCAGGAAAAGCCACGTACACCGGATCCTCCGCCTACGCGGCTGCGAAAGCCGGCGCTGAAGCGATGATGGATGTTCTGAGAGCTGAGACAAGAGACAAAGGGATCAAGATTGTCAATGTTTCTCCAGGCGCAGTCCTGACCCCGATTTGGCATCCGAAGCAGCAGGAACGGTATGGCCACATCATGATGAAACCTGCCGAGATTGCGAAGGTCCTCTATGACATTAGTCTGCAGCCTGCCTCGATGATGATTGAAGACATCATCATCCGGCCACAGTTGGGAGATTTGAAGGTATGATGTTGAAGAACACGGTCGCGCTCGTCACGGGTGCTGGGCGCGGAATAGGGAAGGCGATCGCACTCATGCTTGGACGGGAAGGCGCGACGGTCGTTCTGGCCGCACGGACCGTCGCAGAGCTTGAGCAAGTGAAAAAGGAGATCGAGGGTGCGGGTGGATCTGCGTTGGTAGCTCGAACAGATCTGTCGAAGGATTCCGACATAGAGAAGCTGTTTGGTGATATCTCCTCGCATTTCAATCGTCTCGATATTCTCGTGAACAATGCGGGCTTGGGAGTGTTTGTGCCAGTGCGCGACCTCTCGATCTTGGATTTTGACACTATGTGGAATTTGAATATGCGCGCAGCTATGCTGTGCAGTCAACGAGCTCTAAAGATGATGGAGCCCCAAAAATCGGGCGCCATCGTGAATGTTGCCTCGCTGGCAGGAAGAAATGCTTTCGTCGGTGGAGCCGGATATGCTGCAACGAAATGGGCTCTCATCGGGTTTTCCCGGTCTCTTATGCTGGAAGCTCGTGCGCACAACATCCGCGTCATCACAATGTGCCCCGGCTCGGTTGACACCTCGTTTTCCCAATCCCCAAAGGAAACTTCGCGGTCGGCAACGATCCTTCACTCCGAAGACATCGCGGAAACGGTTATGGCAGCTCTCAAGCTTCCTGACCGTGCCATGGTGAGTGAAATCGATATCCGACCCACCAATCCCCAATAACTTGTTACCGCTCATCAACGGCATCACAGAAGCACCTCAGGCTGATCACACTCTGGTGTGGGATTTTGAAGCGCGTTTTCTCAGACTCAACCTGCATCTTTCGCTGAGGCTCCTCGATAATGCTCGTTGAGATGCAGGTGCTGGTACTGCGTGCCTCCGACAGTCTCCGTTGAGAATGTCAGGTAGCAGGGTGAATATCTTGCTATCAAGGCCCACAATTGATATATTGGAGATGAAAATGGCGAACGTGCGATCGATCCGCGCAATACTCTTCTCTCTTGTCCTCCTTCTGAGTCTCAGCCAGTCTGGCTGCTCGGTCTTTGATACCATTGGCGGCTGGATTTCGCATGGCTACGACAATACCGTTTCATATTTTAACGCCTACTACAACGCGAAAACACTTTTTGATGAGGCCGA
>JBGPAN010000589.1:0-2996 GCA_041480785.1 Bacteroidota bacterium
CGCTCCGCGCACAGTGGGAAGAGTTCATGGATGTATGCTACAAGGATGCCACCGGCCAGTACCCGGGCAAATCCATTATCTTTGCCATCACGCACCAGCATGCAATGCGCCTGGCTGAAACGTTCGATGAGATGTATCCGGAATACCAGGGGAAGCTGGTGCAGGTTATCGATTCCAAGATGGAGCGATCCCGTGACCTCCTGGCAATCTTCAAGAAACAGGATATGCCGCGTATCGCGATCTCTGTCGATATGCTTGATACAGGTGTCGACATTCCGGAAGTGACAAACCTTGCATTCATGAAGCCGGTGAATTCGCAGATCAAGTTCTGGCAGATGATCGGCCGTGGAACCCGCAGCCAGGAAGCTTGCAGGCATTTTGAATGGCTCCCAAACGGAAAGAAGGAAGAGTTCCTCATCGTCGATTACTGGGAGAATTTTGCTCATTTCAACATGCTGCCTGCGGAAGAAGAGAAATCATCTCAGGTTCCGGTATTGGTGACGATATTCAACACCCGGCTGCAGAAGCTGCGCATCTTCCTTGGAGACCAATCGTCCGCCGACGCACAGCGGATCATACGAGACATTCGGGCAGACATTGCGCGGATTCCGCTGGAGTCGTTCTCCGTGAAGAAAACTCTCAAGGATGTTCGAGAGGCTTGGGATGATGATTTTTGGCGGTACATCACAGAGGAGAAGCTTCAGTTCTTGAGAATGAAGGTCGCTCCTTTGCTCCGATTCGTGCCTTTCGTCCGCCCAGGCGAAGCATTTTTCATAAGCAAGATGGAGCGGTGCGGACTTGCACACCTGCAGCACAAAGATCTGGCTTCACACATCCAGTCGATCAGGGAAGATGTGAGCCTGCTACCGACGAATATCGAAGAGGTGAAAGCCCGGCAGCAACATATCGACAACGTGCTCTCGAACGATTTCTGGATGCGTCGGACCCTGGCGTCGATCGACGAGGCAAAAGAAGCGCTTGCTCCAGTGATGAAATACAAACGCGAGCGTCCATCGCTTGTCTTCGAGCTGGGACTGGACGACGTTATCGCCATGCGCAAGTGGGTATTCCTCCGCAAAGACTCCCAGCGGATGTACGTGGAAGAATACCGGAAGCTCATCGAAGCGAAGATAGAGAAGATTGCAGCGATGCACCCAACGATTGCAAAGCTCAAATCCGGCGAGACCGTGAATGCTGAAGATCTCATCCGCCTGGAGGAATCGCTGGAAGCCGAGCTCGGCACAGACGAGCTCAGTCTCGATGACGAGAACATGCTGAAGGCATTCGGCGTGCGTGTGGGGAGCTTGGTGGACTTCCTGAAGCATGTGCTCAAGATTCAATCGCTCCCTTCCTACGAGGGCGTTGTGCGCAAGGCGTTTGATGCGTTCATTCTTGAGCATAACTACAATGCAGACCAGTCGCGGTTCCTGCGCGTGGTTCACAGTGTGTTCCTCCAGCGAAGGAAGCTGGAATTGGCTGACCTGTACGAAGAGCCGTTCACCAACTTTGGTGCGAATGCAGTGGAGAAGCTTTTTGTTGATAGCGAGATTACTGAGTTGATCGAGTTGGCGAAGAGGCTGGCGGCGTAAGACAAAATGGAGCCAAACATATGAGTGCAAAACAAGACAAGACCGACTACGGCAAGCTAAGGCATGTTCTCATTCGGGCCATTCGCCAGATGCTTTATGAGAGAATCTCAAAAGACAAAATAGCTAAGGCCTATGCAAAACATTTCAAGCATAAGGAGCCCAGTGACATTCAGAAAACACTCGTGAAGCTGTCCAAGGACCAGCTAATTCGGCTAATTCGCGGCAGCTTTCCGGAGATAACGAATGGTGACATCAATGAGTTGTATGAAGAATTCTACTATGGGGCACGACCAAAATTCCAACTTTATCTTCTGATGGGTGATTCAAATATACAAGATGTCAAGAGGGATCTCCCGAACGCGCTACGGAAGATAAATGATGAGATTAAGAATAGCAGCGATCCCGAACACCCGCCAGCTTTCAAAGAATTTGAGCTTGACGAATTTGTAGACGACAAGAATGAGGGGTTAACAGAGGTTAAGTACAAGTATCAAGCTAGGTATTCCTATATCGAACCAAACACGGAAGAGAACAACGATATATTTGAACTAAGACATAGCTTCGCTTGGATCAACAAGAAGAAAAGATACTGTGCAATACATTCAGGGACGGAAAAGACTGCCCCTGTTATGGCGGGGGCATTGAGAGAAAGCGGAATCAAGCTTGCGGGAATCAAGTTCACGAAGGAGATTCTGGATACGGTCTTCCAACTTGATGACATTCAGCGTGCATCGTACTACAAGGGTAATGCTGGACAAGATGAGTTTCAAAGAGTTCGGTTAGCAGATCCAAAACTGGGGGCCAAGATGAAGTTGGCTAAGCAGTATGAGGAGCAATACATAAAGACAGGAGCTCTCTATAAGGAAAGAGTATCAGGTTCGTTGGAGACTTTTGTCGGGCTGGCAAGAGATACTGGCGAGATATACGTAACGAGAACACTGAGAACCTCAGAGCTTCGCGCATGGGCTCCCAGAAGATTCGCGGAACTCATTGATGCATATTGGACTCTTCAAAAAAAGGATACTGTAAAGTTCTTCGGCAGTCTGCACAAGAAGAGCTTGGAAAAGTTGAAAGGGAATCCCGAGCAAATCCGACAGTTGGCTGTCGAGGTGGTTCAGGTGCTTGCGGACAAGAAGCAGCCAAAGACTGGTTCGCTGAATGTTTCAATTGATCTGGAGAATACGAAGTCTTTCTTCTTTCTGACCTACTCATATTACTGCGAGAGTTGTGACAACCGGGTGCCGCTAGTTTGTGCGCAATGTGGCTCGAATGAGTTTGATGAGGGTTCAGATGGAAAGACGATGATTTGCCAAAACTGCAACAAGAGGATAAGGAAATACAAGGATGCGTTCGTGTGTCAGGAAGCACACGAACAACCATTCTCTGTGGACGTGGAGGAGTTGCGAG
>JBGPAN010000590.1:0-2985 GCA_041480785.1 Bacteroidota bacterium
CCATGTCAAGTGCGCCCGTTCCCGCATGAAGCACCCATCCGACAGGGTTTCCGCTCTCGTCCGTTGGTGCAGTATGGATGTCGGCCACAATGATGTCTTTCCTAAAGGAATCCTGGTCTCCGCGATAGAAAAGACTGGGATACCATCCATTGTAAGGAGCACCACACACAGGTTCTGGGAGGATGAGCATTCCCTTCAGGAAATTTCGTTCGGCTGACGTCAACGATGTTTTCGAGAGGGTCTTCGATGCTATCGTTTCGAGTGTATCGGCAACCCCCTTCATATGAGCGAAGTACATCCTAATGGTGTTGCTTCCCATCGCCGCAAATCTCTGATCGGCCATATCCGCAAATGTGGAAAGTGCGCGATAAAACGCAGGAACCGGCTCGACGTAGCTCTCCGGGAACGAACAGATGACACCAGCCGTATAGGATTGTTTTGCGTAGAGGAGGTTGTCGTGGCGAAGTTGCGCCCACGAGGCTAACTGCGTGTTCATCTCTTTCTGCCACCACGCTGCCGTTCGCATGAAGGGCGGGAGCGGAGCGCGGTCCGCTGGAGGACTGAGCCTCCTGATCATCGAAAGCCAGCCGTTATAAAGCGAGCAGCTCCAGAAATCCGGCTCATACGAGTCCACGAGGTAACGAAGTGCCGCAAGGTTGCTGGCATAGTCATACCGAGCCAATTCTAACTCCAACAACTGGGCCGCCGCGTCATTGCCGAGGGCAAACAGGACGTCCAACGTGGATGGGAGCATCCGGCGAACTTTCCTGTTTTCGAACAGGATCTTGTCATAGACAACGTTGCCGGTGATGTACGAATCAATGACGAAGCGCTGGCCGAGAAGTAAGAACGCGGAAGCCGGCCTGACCTGCTCGGGAGACATGGGATCGGACATCAAGATTTGCGAGTTGATGCGCTGATAGACGAACGATTCCCGTGTGAGCGTATCACGGAACGTCTTCCACCGTTGCACGTTCAACAGCTCGTTCGCATGCTGAATCCCCGTTTCATCCAACACACATTTGATTTGAGCGAGCGTAACGTTGTCTTGTTCCCCCGCGAAGAACCGAATGGTACTATCGACGGTGTCTAGAAGGGCCATCGCATGGGCACCGGCAAGCGCTTCGACGATCAATGCTGCGTCGATCGTTTGACGCTGGATATCAGCATCGGATGGAGGGGATGCCGCCGATTGCGGTGCGAGCAGCCAGATCTCGGTTCTCCCGAGCCACATCATCGCCTGGAAGTAATGGGATAATTCCGGTGACTTCGTGTAATGTCCACGAACCGTGAATTGACTGAAATCCATCGTCCGCGCAACATCGGCAAACAGCTCTATCTCTGCAGGCTTTTGTACATTGACAAGGGTTATCAATTGGTCCACGATGGCCCGATTCTCGTTGAAGCATGGCTGCACAGCATGGCCGAGAAGGATCCGAGGGACGGTCAAGTAAACATCCACGTCGCGAAGCATCGTCTGCATCGACGAATCTGAGGAGTATCGTACTGCTAACGCCGGAACTTGCTCGTGAAGGGCGGTCAGAAGCGAGTCGACAGATGGGAGGAGCATCGAACGCTCAACGTCCATAAGGATAGCATCATACGACATATGCACAGCGTGGAGAATTGCATCGGTTGATATGAAGACAGGCAGATCGGATCGGAAGATCTCAGCGTATCCCTCCATAAATGATGCTTTGGATAGCCTTGACGTAACGACAAATCCGTGATTGGCGAGCAGTTCCTTTTCGTGGGCAGTGAGAGCATATACCTTATCAATACTATCGAGATAGGCAGGTTGAGTTGATGTCCTGGCGATTCCAGCCTCAAAAACGCCCGCAGGGTAAACTCCCTTCAATTCTGCCGAGGTGAGATTCTGATGTGTTTGCAGAAACTGTTCGTATTCTTGAAGCGGGAAAGGCGGATTCTGCTGGGCACTGGTCACGTGCATGGTAATCCACCCGACGGCGCAGAAATAGAGCACTCGTTTCATAACGGTTCTCCGTCATTCTTTCGAACAGTCATTCGAGGTCGCTCTTATGCTACACAGGACTGTTCTGCCAGACTCGACCCATCCGCTCTGCCCGCACCCAGGGATACCTCATCCGTTGCTAGTGTTGCCATTGATCGATGTCATCAGAGAACAGAGACAATATCGTCGCTATCGCAACGACACGGGTGAAGAGATTTCTCTTGACCCCGACCTTTTGTAAAGCGTCAAGCGCCGCGCCGCTCAGAGATAGCCACCTCGCGGTGATGGTAGCCTGAGATATTCTGGTTTTGTCTCAATGATCCGCTTTATGAAGGCAATGGCCTCTTGTAGTTTCGCAAGTCGATCGCCAGTCGGCCACGGAACGATTCCGGTATCCCAATGTAATACCTTGATTGCAGAACCGCGCTTGACTCTGAATACGAAGATCTCTGACGGTTCAACGTAAGCAAAAGGTGTATCACTCTGCTGGGCCATGAACGTATCTGGGTAGCTGAAAAAATCGATCTCAAGCAGCTTCTTTTGGATGTCCTGAAGTTCGGCAGCTGAAAGGACCAAAGAGACGGTGATGGAGCCATCCATGAGGAGGTCCTTGGTGAACGAGTTGTGAAATGTATCCAACTGATTTGCGCCAAAGATGCCGTACTTCAGTGAGATATTGAAATCTCGATTCTCGGGAGCAAGTCCAAGATCAGTGCAAGAGAACAAAAACAGAATTGGTAACAAGCCGACGAGATGCTTGCGCATATGATCCTCCAACTTTGGCCGCGGCATGGCGCTCGAAGTGCAATTACACATTGCGTTTTCACAGCAGCATGCAACGCAAATGTGTAGTGCCGCGTTATTCTCTCCTATTGACACAAAAACCTCCTTCATCGCTTTATCACGAATCCAGGGCTTTCAATCCCGCCTTCCACGGGTCAGACTGATTCTTCAGAGGCGGGCACGGCGTCTGGATGTAAAACTACGCTTGCCTCAGACCAAAAGCAAACAGG
>JBGPAN010000591.1:0-2981 GCA_041480785.1 Bacteroidota bacterium
CTCCCCCTCGCAGGGGGAGGCAGGAGGGGGTCACACCTTGAAATACGGTCTTAATTTTTCCGCCAGCGCTTTTCGCGCTTTGAACAATCTTGACTTCACCGAACTTTCCGTGCTTCCCGTGATGGCGGCGATCTCTTCGTATGATCGCTGCTCATATTCCCTCAGGAGCAGCACTTCCCTGTACTCCGCTTTGAGAGCATCGATGCAGGCCATGACAACTACTTTTGTTTCATTCTTCTGGGCGAACGTGAGCGGAGTTTCGTCCGTCCAGACTGATTCTGCGTCCACCGTTCCGTTGCGGCGATACTTGCGGAGCATCTTGAAGACTTCATTGCGCGCAATGGTGAAAAGCCAAGATCGAAAGACACTGGTATCAGTCAATGTCCCCACGTTGTGATACATCTTGAGGAACGCATCGTGTGTAGCGTCTTCGGCGAGAGAGCGATCACCTGTCAGCTTCAGACAAAAAGTGAAGATGTGACGCTTGTAGCGATGCTAGAGTTCTTCGAACGCGTCTGTGTCGCCGTGTCGCACGCTCTCAACAAGCTGTTCGTCTGTCTGGAATTCCAATGGGGGGCCTTTGTGGTCTTGTCCCAAAGGGATCCCTTTGGGAACCGCTGCCCTAATTTGCCATAAGACCCACAAAGAAGCAAAAAGTTGCTGCGGAGAGAAGGCAATTTGAAGTCAGCGAAGCTTGACTCAGGAATTTGATGGGATTTCGCAGGCTGGCGGATGGGTGAGCCAGATTCCACACGGCCACTCCGCAGAGACCCGCGGCCAAAGAATGAAAGAAATAATGAAAACTTCAGACGGCTGCTTTCGAAACGCTATTCAGATGTCCGTGTCGATGCTTTTTTCTCCTCGCGCAATCCCATGAACCGTCCCGATATCGAGCCAAAGACACACAGGAGAAAGACTAGGAAGATGAGCACGACCCCCGATCCCAATCCCGCGTGAAAAGCATATCCATGACCATGGCCATCGTAGATCAGGAAAATCGCGAGACAGTACAGCGCTGTGGCGGTTACACACTCCAGCACCGCAAGCCTCCCGGCTCTCTTGCTGATGAACCCGCTTACGAATGCGCTTCCAACACCGACCCAGATCAAATATAAAGAGCCCTCGAAGTACGGCACGGAACGCATTCCGAACAGGAAGTACGCTGGAAAAAGCTGCAGAATGACCAACAGGCAGAATGCCGCGATGACCAACCGAGTGTCGACACTGACTATTTCTTTCAAGTTACCGTCTTTCAACTGAGAACCCTTCAATAGATGGAGCGCTACATTCTTCGAGTTCGATTATTTGTTCAGAGCATCGATCACGTGTGATGGAAGCGCACCCGGCGCTCATGGCCATCATCACCCATACCCCCAATTACCTTCGAAGAGAATTGGTCTCGTTAAACCGCTGGCGTCAAGAGTCGCGGTCATTGTATTTGTTGCACAGTTCGCCGACTCGGCTTTCACGATCACCTTGTCTGCGTTCACCGTCGCAGTATACTCTGCCTTGTCGGTTCTCGCAAGATTCGCCGGTATTGCATAACCAAGGTACGACCCGCTTCCGCCGCCAACCTCTTTCGGCAGAAGACGGTATTGAAGGACGTCATCTAAAATGAAATTCAATTCGGTGGTTGTTTCATAGCGTAGCAGCCGTGTTGTTTCCGACTCGCATCGCGATGCAGTCTGAGTCACTTGCAGCGCTGTCAGTGGCCCAATGATCACCACAACAAAAGACACAACAACGCCGCAGAACGCATAGCCGATGGAAGGCATGTCCCGCAGCGACCGGCCGGGGGCAAATGCTCCGCTCATTCGTGCCAAACGACGTCTGCGCCAACCAAACAGAAGAAACGTCGGACACATGACGAACGCGATGAGTATTCCTGCCAACAGATAGATCTTCACGGACAAGATCCCCGGAATTCTCTCTCCGAACCCTCTGAAGGCAGCCATCAGCGTGGTGTTCCCGACAGTGATCCAGGGATAGACAAGTGGTGAATCAATTTGCAGACCTACTAGGCGCATCCTTGTTCCTGCCAACACAACCCGCTCCAGCACAATCATCAGTGCAAGAGCGACTACCGCAATCACACAGAGTTGAACAAGGAGTGTGGTTGAAATGAAGTGCTGCTTTTGACCACCTGTCATATCGGTTGGCTCAGTTTTCTGAGACACGAACGATTCCCTTCCTGGTCAAGATCGCCTTTTCCTGAACACGACCCACTGTGCCGTCTTGATTCTTGAAGTCCGGATTTTTGCCATTGTAGTTCGCCTGCGCCACGAGAACAAGGCTGTCCGGTGCCTGGGGCTGCATCTCGAGGCTCCATCGTCCGATGTATGCAAGGTCCTCTTTCTTCCCTTCGCTCAATGCAGGATTCTGGCGGACAAAAATCTCGCACAGCGTTTCCTGCGCCCTGGGCTGACGGCGGTAATATTCCTGTAGCGTTTGACGAAGGCGATCCGTCATGATTGAGACCATGTTTCCTCGGGTCTGCTCTGCGTATTGAAGACGTCGGAGTGCCGCTTGCTGGCCTGTTGTGGCTTGCGAGCGATACCACAAGAATGCCACGGCCCCTAGTCCAAACCCCACAACAAGATACGCCGAGAAGCGTGTGCGCCAACGAAGTGGTTTGCGAACCACATAGAGAGTCAGAACGATGAGATAGACGCCGGCAACAATACCTGCAGAATCAATCGCTGTCCAGAGTCCACCCTTTGATCCGACGATGAAAGCGGCAGAGACGATCAGAATCCCGGTGAGAATCCACCAGAGTGTGACCGTCAGAGATGATTTCGATTGATCTTCCATTTGCTCGCAGCGCTCAGGGCTACAACTATGGATGTTGGAGGGAGCTTGTCAGTTGAAGGATATCGAGACGTTGACAGTGCTGGTCTGACAAGGGTAAGTAGATTGGGTTCAATTTGCAGGAATGCGCAGAAAGAGTCAACCGGGCAACCGCTCAGAGCCAAACGGGCCAC
>JBGPAN010000592.1:0-2975 GCA_041480785.1 Bacteroidota bacterium
CACTCCGAGAGAATGAACTAGTCACAATTAGAGGAACGAGCCATGGGCGAAAAAACTAAAATAGGGATTATCATCTGCCATCGCTATCATACTTGCGCTGGTGGAAAGTGCTTCCGCGCGCTGTCCCACAGGGAAGGGGCATTCAGCGTGTACCAGAACCACGAGGTCGAGCTCGTGGGATTTACCACGTGTGACGGCTGCCCTGGTGGAAACGTAGAATCTGCTCCTGAAGAGATGAAGAAGAACGGAGCGCAGGTCATACACTTCGCCACGGGAATGCTCGTTGGGTATCCCCCGTGCCCTCACATTTCGCATTTTCGGAATTTCATACCGGCTAAGTTCGGGCTGAAGGTGATCGTTGGCACGCATCCCATCCCTGAAAAATACTACAAGGTCCATATGGAGTTGGGAACCTGGGAGACACCCGAATGGAGAGAGTTGATCCAGCCGACGCTGACGGATGAGAAAACACGATTGGCTTATGATTGACAGACTAGGCGATCGACATAGAAATAGCAAACATAGTGTTGCATTCATCCTTCGAAATCTATCAGCAAGACAACAAACACCATAATGAAAACAATCGGATTGATCGATGGCATGAGTTGGGAGTCGTCGCTGGAATACTACAGAATCATCAATGAGACGACGAAGCAAACACTCGGTGGATTCCATTCTGCAAAAAGCGTCCTCTACTCTGTGAACTTCGAGGAGATTGAACGACTTCAACATCAGGGTAAGTGGGGTGAATTGACACAGACCATGATACGCGCTGCGCAGAGCCTGGAAAAAGCGGGAGCAGATTTGGTTGTCATCTGCACAAACACGATGCACAAAATGGCTGACGATGTGCAGGTCAGCATCAGCATTCCGCTTCTCCATATCGCGGACGCAACTGCGATGCAAATTCAACTACAGAACTTGCACACCGTTGGTCTGTTGGGGACGAAATTTACAATGGAGCAGGACTTCTACAGAGGTCGATTGTCAGAAAAGTTCGCCCTGAAGGTCTTGATCCCAGCGGACGATGAAAGGGAAATTGTCCATAGCGTGATTTATGATGAACTGTGCCTAGGACAAGTCAAAGAATCGTCGAGGGCCAAATACATCCGTATTATCAATAACCTCATCAACCGGGGAGCTCAAGGAATCATCTTGGGATGCACTGAAATCCCGCTCTTGGTGAAACAAAAAGATGTCGGCGTGCCGATATTTGACACGACGACTATTCATGCAAAGCACGCTGTAGAAGTGGCCTTGAAGGGATAAGAGATTTCTCTACAGAAGGATTTCATTTTGCACATATCAAGATGTTCATGACCGCCGATAGTCCCACGCACGCCCAGAAATCAAAGCATCTGGCTGCCGCCATCGTTCTGAACGCCGTAATTTTTCTGGTTGAGATCGTTGGGGGTGTGATGATCAACAGTGTTGCCCTCATTTCTGATGCCCTGCACAATTTCAGTGATCTCCTCGCCCTGACTTTGAGCTACGCGGCTTCGAGGATCGTCCTGTGGAAATCCAACTCGCAGAAATCTTATGGCTATGGAAGAATAGAGTTTCTCGTGGCTTTCATCAATGCGGCTGCCCTGGTTATCATTGGCCTGTATGTTATCTACGAGGGAGTGCGGAGATTTGTCGATCCCCATGTGATCAATGGCACCTGGATGGTCAGCATCGCTTCGCTTGCATTTATCGGGAACATGGCCGGCACGATCTTGTTGAAGCAACACGCACATGCCGATCTGAATATGAAGAGCGCCTATCTGCACCTGTTGACCGATGCGGTTGAGTCGATCGGCGTAGTAGTTGTCGGAGCCCTGATTGCATGGCAAGGCTGGCAAGTGCTTGATCCGTTGGTCTCGATGGGCATTGGAGCCTTCATCATCAAAAGTGCTTGGGATGTGGTCTCGGAAACAACTCATCTTCTGGCTGAAGGGACGCCGAGAGGAATCGATCTGGACGAGGTCGCGAGGTTTGTTCAATCATTTCCTGGAGTCCTGGGAGTGCATCATGTGCATATCTGGGGTCTGTCGTCGCATCTACGCGCTATGAGTGCGCATCTTGTTGTGGAGGATCAACGAATCAGCGACGCATCGAGGATTACTTCGTTATTGGAACATGCGCTGGAAGAGAGGTTTGGGATCAATCATCCCACATTTCAGCTTGAATCTGATACCTGCCCGGAGCAAGGAGTCGTGGTGGATTCCCATCATACGTCACGAGGGCACAACCACCCAGATGTTAACAATGACAAAGGCGCGAGAGAAAGAAAGATTGGCCACAGCTGAGTTCTTCTCATCAGCAGGCCTTTGCCTCGCAAATACGCTCAGCGGTCACACACAGTGATCGCCAACCCATCGCAAGCCATGTTGAATTCCGCCTTCGCGCGGCCACCGCCGACTAACCATCCCAAACACATCCAATATTGTCAAAAACATCTTCGATGGAATGGATGAATAGGCGGGGGAGACCCAGTTGTGAACCGGATTCTTTGGTAGCGCTTGGCTAGGTGTGGAGGGGCGCGGTGGCGTGCCGTTTGAAGTTGCTGCCCTACTCTTGTTTCTGGCAGAAGTTTCGGTATTCGCGCAGGAACGCGTCTTTGTAAGCTTGCTCCATGCTGGTAGCAATGTAGTTGTCATAGTCTTTTGCGAGAGCGAGAAGCTCCGATTTCAATTCTTCGTCGCTCGTTTTCCCGGACGTACGGGCGTTCTTGAACATCTCCTCTAATCCAAGGATACCAGCCTCAGAATTGCCGACCTTTATGACGCGCGTGATAGGCTTGGCGCAACACGACCCCATATCGTTTTACCTCCTCGTTTCATTTCGCAGCTCGTGTTTGACAAATACTCCTGGAATCATGATGTGTAAAGTGCATAAATACCCGCAAGCACAATAAGAAAACCTGACGTGCGTTTTATCCACACGGTCACCTTCGAGCGATTTGTCCAATCGAGATATGCCTGCACGCGGGC
>JBGPAN010000593.1:0-2943 GCA_041480785.1 Bacteroidota bacterium
ACAACATTGCTGAATTCGAACAGGGGCACAACATCGGAAACGGCAGCGATTCCCCCAACAGAGGAGCGAAGACGTTGCTGAGCAGTCGGAGCGGTTTTCTGAGGCGTTCTAGCTTTGTGCGCTCGGTTCACTGGCGGTCAGATACTTGGTAAGCCGGACTTCGTTCTTTTTCCCCGGCGCATACTTGTATTCGACCTTGTCCATCAGGGTTCGCATCAGATAGATGCCCAACCCACCACGCCGGTAGTGACTAAGATGTGCTTTGAGGTCTGGCAGTTTAGCAATTGAAGGATTGAAGGATTTCCCATCATCAATGACTGTTATCTGCATTCTGTCTTTGTCGGGTTGGATGACGATCTCGATTTGCCGATCCGGTGCAAATTGATATGCGTGCTTGATGACGTTGGTGCAAGCTTCATCGACTGCCAAAACGATCTTCGAGGCCTCTTCATCAGAGAAGCCAAATGAGCGGGCAGCACCAAGCACAAACTCCCTCACCTCCAGGAGATTGTCCGTGCGGCTCTCGATCGTCTTTGTCAATTTCTGTGCCTTAGCGGCCATGCGTGCACACTTTTGATCGGTGAGCGTTATCTCGTCGTAGCGCTACGGTTTTGATTGTGCGCGAAAACGGACGACCGCTTCCTGCTCGTCCTTGAAGATCTCGTACAGAATTGGAAACCCAAGCAAGTCGAAGACGTTGTAGACCTTGGGAGACATGTTGGACAACTTGATGTCTCCCTTGTTCTTTCGAACGTCTTCGATGAACGCCATGAAGACACCCAGACCAGCACTGCTGATATAGGTCAGCTCTTTGCAGTTGACGACAATATTGAATTTTCTGTCGGTCATCAGCTTCTGAAAGGCGTTTTCGAGATCCGGGGCGGTATGCGCATCGAGATACCCTTTCAGGTCGATCACGCTGACACCTTCGCCATCTCGTTGGTGGACCTTGAAATCAGCCATGGTGGATTACTCCTTCTTGAGTCGATGGAAGTGCATAGCTCCTGCCCTTTTCTCCTTCGCAGCACATTGGCCCGCACGTTCGGGTCCACGATTGAAGTTTCTTCATAGGATCTTTACCACCACGAGCGTCATATCATCCCCATACGTCGAATTGCCCGTGTAGTATCGGACCTCTTGAAGAATGGACGTCTTGATGGACTCTGCGGAATTCCGCCTGGTGTTGACGCAGACATTCGAGAGCCGGTCAACCCCAAATTCATCGCCGTCGGAATTCCTGGATTCGGTAAGGCCGTCCGTGTAAAATATACAAACATCTCCTGTCTTAAGCGAGATCGTAGTTTCCTGTGTCGATTGCTCGAAAATCTTTTCGTGGGTTAGCCCGAGGCCCAGCCCGGTCGGTCGGACATCTTTTATCGAATTGCCAGAAATATGGATCATCGGACAGTGACCGGCCCGCGCCAGAGTAACAGTCGACTTCTGTGTATCAAAAATCGCGTACAACAAGCTGATGAAGGCGTTCCGTTCGAGGCTGTCACTCAGCGCCTCGTTCGCGCGAAGAAGGAGGTCCCGGGGAGAAGCCGCCACTCTGCTCAGGGATTGGAAAATCCCCTTGACCTCTGCCATGTAGAATGCCGCTGAGACGCCTTTGCCGGACACATCGCCCACCACAACACCGAACCGATGAGCATCGAGACCGACAAAATCATAGTAGTCACCGCCCACTTCCAGCGAAGGCTCGGACAATGCGGCAACATCGAGCGCTGCATACTGAGGGATTTTTTGCGGCAGCAAGCGCTTCTGCATTTGTTGTGCTACCATCATCTCTTGCTGGAAACGTTCCCGCTCGAGCGACTTGGCGATCAGCTTGGAGTTTTCAATGGCGATCGTAACATGATCGGCAAATGTCGTCAGGACGTCGATGTCATCCTGATCAAATCCGTATTGAAAGGTCTTTGTCGCATGAAGGAATCCAATCAAATCCCCGTGAGATGCGAGCGGGACGCAGATCAAGGACCCGACGGCAACATCCAGCTGCTTGATGTGTTTCGTCCGGCGATCGGCGTTCACGTCATCGATGAGCAGCGGTCGCTTTGAATCGATCACGAATTGCCGTAGTGAGAGCTCACTATTGACGGCAATCGACTCGATCTGCTGACGGGTGATATTCTTGAGGGAGACTACTTCCACCAGGACTTCCCCCTGGTCGTTGTGCCCCTTGATAAGTTCCAGCCAAGCGCTCTTCGCCCCCACCACTTCCAGCGTCATACTTGTCACACTATCTACAAGATCAGAAAAATCAAACACCTGTGTCACCAGCCTGCTGAGGTTGTGGAGCGATTTCAGTTCCGATTGCTTCCGTTCGTAGACTTCTGCCGTGGGCATGTGGAAGAGCGTGCTGATGAACGCCATACCGAAGTAGATCGCTCCGAAGATGGAGTTCAATTGTATAAAGCTTTGCAGCGGCGGATGGTAGGCTACGAGCGCACGTTCCAGACCCGTTTGAGTAATCAGGATGTTGACCGCAAGGAACACCAGGAACAGCAGAGAAGAATACCCGATCGAGTAGAGCTTCTCCCGGCGGGAGAGGTAGACAACCCAGCTTTGTTTGAATGAATTGACGACGACGAGGACGACGGTCACCGAAAAAAGAAGTGAAGCCAGCAGTTTGCTTTCTCCCGGAAGGAGTGGCAACGCAGCGGTATTCGCCAGAACGAGGCTCACGACATAAGCAAGGAAGTTCCGCTTTGTCCCCTTTTTTCTCTTGTAGAAAACCAGATCTCTAATCGTCAGCAGCGCTGTGATTGAGAAGAGGCCGAGGGCGATGGCGGTGAGCGTTGAGAACAAGGTGGCGATGGCACCCGGTGAGCCCGACAAATCGCCGTTTGTATCCGAACCACCTTTCCCGAAGAATGTGATCAGTCCGACAAAAGCGAGCACGAAGATAGAGTATGCAAGGAGCTGACCGATGTTCTTCGGTAC
>JBGPAN010000594.1:0-2941 GCA_041480785.1 Bacteroidota bacterium
AGGAAGAGGCGTGACCATCATTCAGGAGACGAAGTTTCCCGAACAGGCGGGCGCGAATCTCTCTTTCAGGATGAAGAATCCAACGGAATTCACGCTCAAAGTGCGTATACCGTCGTGGGCGGGTAAGATTTCTTACGTGAGGGTGAATGGCAAATTGGTGACGACAGACATTGGAAGCGACGGGTATCTGAAGCTGGCGAAAGTATGGCGGCAAGGCGATATTGTCCAGCTTTCGCTTCCGATGAAGCTCTCTCTTTCGAGGTTTTCCGACGATCCGTCTGTGGGTGCAGTTCTCTACGGGCCGATCGTCCTCGCGGGAGCCCTCGGTACGGAGTCGATGACGAAGGAAATGGAAAGTGGTCTGGGATGCGCGGATGTCGACCGGATGGTGTCCCAGGGAGCGGCCGTCGAGACGCCAGCGCTGGTTGTCCCCAATGCCGATCCGAATTTGTGGATCAAACCTGTGAAGGGAAAGCCGTTGACCTTCAAGACGGTTAGTGTTGGCAAGCCAAACGATGTGACACTGATTCCTTTCTACAAGATGTTTGGTCAGAGGTACGCTGTCTATTGGAATATCTACGCGCCGTATGAGTGGAAAGTGATGCAGGAGATGCGACCCGCCCGACTTCCCGGCGTAGTGGACAAAGTCATGGTAGGTGATCATCGGTCCGATCGTGAGCACAACTTCCAGGCGTACAAATTTCAGTCTGGCGAGCGGTTAGGACAGAAGTGGGTGAAATCGCCGCTTTCGTTCCGATATGACGTCGACGTCAATGCATCGCAGGGTTGCACGCTCAAGTGCACGTTTTGGGGGGGTGACAAGGATTGCACGTTCGACATTTTCATCGACGGACTGCCGCTGGCGAAAGTATCGTTGACTGGTGGGAAGGACATGGAGTTTGTCGATGCAAAGTATCCTATCCCCGAGGAACTCATTCGTGGAAAGAAAAGAGCGAGCGTGATGTTTCGGGCAAGAGGGGGCAAACCGACAGCTGAACTCTATGGGTGCGAGATTGTAGAAGGCCGAAGATAGAAGTTGAACCTCTGAAGGGAAACGGTATGAACCTGGGCAAGTCCTCATTACTGATGATTCTTCTCATGGCCGTGACGTCGGGTGTGTTTGCTGAGAAAGGGAACAGAGATTATCCCATCAAGCCGGTCCCTTTCACGAGCGTTACGATCAAAGACAATTTCTGGTCGAAGCGTCTTGAGATTAACAGGACCGTGACGCTTCCGCACAACTTTCAGAAGTGTGAAGAGACCGGACGTCTGGACAACTTCGCCAAAGCAGCCGGCCTGATGAAGGGAAGTTACAAAGGATATCAGTTCAATGATTCTGATGTCTTCAAGGTGATCGAAGGTGCATCATACTCCTTGCAGGTTCATCCCGATGCTCACCTCGACCACTATCTCGACAGTCTCATCGCTCTTATCGCAGCGGCACAAGAAAAGGATGGCTACCTCTATACTCCTCGCAAGCTCATGGATTCCTCGTACTCTCCGCCGGGTGGCAAGGATCGGTGGGTGGGGGAAAAAGACGGCAGCCACGAGCTCTACAATCTTGGCCACCTCTATGAAGCGGCTGCCGCGCACTACCAGGCAACAGGCAAACGGAGTTTGCTCGACGTTGCCTTGAAGAGCGCGAATTTGATCTGCGAAACGTTTGGACCAGACAAACGGCACGAAGTGCCGGGTCACCAGGTGATTGAAATCGGATTGTGCAAGCTCTACAGAATCACAGGGGAAGAGAAGTACCTCCGGACGGCCAAGTTCTTTCTGGATGAACGCGGCGATGCGAAAGGACATGAGCTTATCGGCGAGTACGCACAGGACCACATGCCGGTCATTGAGCAGGACAGTGCCGTCGGCCATTCTGTGCGGGCTGCGTACATGTATGCCGGCATGGCGGATGTCGCAGCCTTGACCGGCGACGCCTCCTACATCAAAGCGATCGACCGCATTTGGGAAGATGTGGTCAGCACAAAGATGTATCTGACGGGGGGTATTGGAGCGACTGGCGGCAATGAAGGCTTCAGTCATCCGTATGCATTGCCGAACCTGAGCGCGTACTGCGAAACGTGTGCGGCCATCGCAAATGTTTTCTGGAACTACAGAATGTTCCTTCTGCATGGAGACGCGAAGTACCTGGATGTCGTCGAGCGGATCATCTACAACGGTTTCCTTTCCGGGGTTTCCATGGAAGGGAACCGGTTCTTCTATCCAAATCCGCTCGAATCGTTCCGCGGCTCCAACCGAGCGGAATGGTTCGCATGCGCCTGTTGCCCAACAAATATCGTCCGATTCGTTCCATCGATCGCGGGCTACATGTACGCCCAGGATGGTCAGAATGTGTACGTCAATCTCTTTATTGGCGGGGAATCCACTGTGAAGCTGGAGAACCAGTCGGTGAAGATGACGCAGGTGACAAACTATCCCTGGGACGGTGCGGTCAGGCTGCAGGTCGAACCAAACAAGCAGGAAATGTTCGCGGTCCGCATTCGCATTCCGGGATGGTCCAACAATCGTCCCGTTCCCAGCGATCTCTATCGATATCTGGATCAAAGCAGCGATCACGTCAGTCTGCGAGTGAATGGTCAACCGGCCGAGCTCAGAATGGAAAAGGGGTATGCAGTTCTCAAACGAACATGGAAACAAGGAGATGTAGTCGAGATCAACTTTCCCATGCCTGTCCGTCGTGTTGTGGCGAATGAGAAGCTCATCGACGACAAGAACAAAGTTGCGCTCGAACGCGGACCGATTCTGTTTTGTGCTGAGTGGCCCGACAACAAAGATGGCAATGTGGTGAACCTTGTACTTCCCGACAATGCTCCTTTGAAGACGCAGTTCAGAAAAGACCTCCTCAACGGAGTTCAGATTGTGCAGTCGTCCGCTGTTTCTGTCCGGCGGACGCTGGAGAACTCGATAGTCTCGGATCCAGCAC
>JBGPAN010000595.1:0-2937 GCA_041480785.1 Bacteroidota bacterium
AGTTGCTTTATGGATTGCAGCATGAAGCGGTATTGAGCTCACATCGAAATCGATCGCGCCACGATAGGCAAAGCCATTCTGAACATAAATGTGCGTGCTGTCGGACGGCCAGCTTGGTGCAGGTCCAGTGGCGACGAACCGGTTTTCCCCGGTGTTAATCGTCAACGTGTCAATGACCCCGCCGGAGCCTTGGAAGAGGAGAAGAAGTTGAGGCCACAGGGTAGCGTCACCTTGAGAAAATGTGCCAAAGCCTTTGACGACACTAGAATTCGTAGGACGAAGGAGGAGACCGAAATTGGTCGTGATAGTGTCGTTAACCGTCCCCCATGTCCGGATCATCGTAGTATCGAGGGGAATCGTGATCGTCACCGTATCGCCGACCGGCGTCTGCGAGAATGGGTTACCATCCTTGGTGCTCATCTTTGCGGTATTGAAGAATCCGGGAGCTTTGAGTGAGTCAATCGTCAGTGAATCCGAGCTCCAGTTCATCAACACGTTGTGGATTGCGACCGAGAAAGCGGCGAGTGAGTCACCAAAATGGTAGATGGTCCTCAGATTCAGCTGTGCACTGACGAAGGGCATCGTACGGATAGAATCCGGGGGGGAGGTGAACCGGATGAGCCCCCAGGACTCTGTCGTGTTGACTTTGCCAAGAAGAAGTCTTGGTGAACTGGCCGTGCCGATGATAATAGGTTGGCTCGTACTCGTGACGGCGAACACCGTCGCCGTATCGATGCGGAGGAGATCCTGGCCCGGAAGGAGCTTTGCGCCAACCTGGTTTGGCGTCTCTGAACAGCCTGCCACAACGAAGGCAAAGAATGAAGAAAACAGAACAGCGGTTAAGTAAGGTCGTAGCACTTCAACTCCATACTGATTGTGAGCCCTGCGACGAATGTACGAAAGCCGCAGGACCGTTATGTAGCACAATGAATGCCGCGCCAAATGACACTGCCGCTTCTGGAGCGGGGTGAACCAGAGACCCGAGCCGAGGCCCTTCAGAAAAGAGGGTAACCCTTAGTGATGAGAACACCATCCAAGTTGGCGAGCTCACGCGAGCTTATTGCTTCAGAAGCTCTTTATAAAGGTTGACGTATTGCCGGGCGGAGTGTTCCCACGAAAAATCTTTCGCCATCCCATTTCGCATCAACTTCTTCCACTCCTCTGGTTGCTGGAACACTTTGTGGGCACGCTGAAGAGCTTTCAAGAGGTCCTTTGCGTCATAGTTTTCGAATTTGAAGCCCGTTCCTTTGCCGCCGCCGGCATGATCCTCAACAGTGTCGTCGAGACCGCCGGTAGCCCGGACCACGGGGATCGTGCCATACCGCATGCTGTACATCTGGTTCAGCCCGCATGGCTCGTATTTCGACGGCATGATAAAGAGATCGCTCCCCGCCTCGATCAGGTGAGCCAGTTCTTTGTCAAACCCAAAGTACACCCCCAGCTTGTCTGGATATTTCTTGTGGAGCGACTCAAATGCCTTTTCAGTTCTCTTGTCGCCATCACCGAGAAGGACGAATTGAAAATTCATTTTCATGAGTTCATCAAGAATCTCCAGTACGAGATCAAACCCCTTCTGCTCCACAAGACGGGAAATCGCACCGATGACAGGCGTTGTCTCCTTGAACGGAAGATTGAACCGGCTGGTCAAGGCGCGCTTATTGTCCGGCTTGGCGTCGAGCGATTTGGCGTCATATTTTCGGTAGATCAGATCGTCAGTTGCGGGGTTCCAGACATGGTAGTCGATACCGTTCAGAATACCGTGCAGATCTCTTTTTCTTCTCGAGAGCAGGCCACTCAGGCCGGCGCCGTACTCGTCTGATGCTGAAATTTCCTCGGCATACTTCTGGCTGACGGTCGTAATTGCGTCCGTGAAAAAAATTCCCGTCTTCAAGAAATTGAATTTGCCGTACGCCTCAACGCCCTCAGCTTGATAGAAGCTCTTTGGGAGTCCCGACTTCGGGAACGAGTCGGGAGGAAATGCACCCTGATATGCCATGTTGTGAATCGTGAAGACCGTCTTGATGGGTTTGAGGAAGGGGTCATTACCATAGAGACTCTTCAAATACGCCGGTACGAGACCTGTCTGCCAGTCGTTGCAGTGAATAATGTCGGGTTGCCATCCGAGTCTCTTGAGGGTTTCGAGCACACCACGGCAGAAGAAAATAAAGCGCTCATCGTTGTCTTTGTAATCCTTGCGTCCGACGGGACTCTGATAGATCCCATCTCTCCCAAAGTAGTTGGTGTTGTCGAGGAAGTAAACCTGGACTTTTTCTTTGAGATTGCTGATGAAGGACGATTTGACGTTTCCGAGCTCCGTTTCTTTGCCGACGGAAACCGGTATTTCCTTGAGCCGGATGATGTCGTGGAGCTTGAATCGCCGTTCGCTGATGAAACGATAGCGGGGCATCATGATCCTGATCTCGTGCCCCAACTCTTTGATTGCCTGAGGGAGAGCGCTGGCGACGTCGGCTAAGCCTCCGGTTTTTGCAAATGGATCTACCTCACTCGACAAAAACAAGATGTTTAACGGTTTAGACATTGAGCCCCATTTCAGGAAAATAGTAGAAAACCGAGTAAATTTACTCAAGATTTGCCTGATACGCAATCAAAAAAGGTCTTGGTTGTTCAGTGTGGTCAATGCTTATCTCTGATGAGTCAGAAGCACTTTCTTGAGTGTTCGGGTTTCTGAACATCAGGAATTTGTGCGTTGATCCGTTTGAGGGACAACTACCGTCCTGAGATTCGCGGAGGCTCAGCGGATCTCTTTGATCGTCTTTCTGTTCACGCTGGCTTCAAGAAAAATCGAAAGACTGCTACGCAACTCCGTGTGGAAAATGGGCCGCGGTTGCTCACAAGCACCCGTTCTCAAAAATGTCTTGACTCTCTCTCGTAACGTTTCTATATTGAACTATCAGATTAAAGGATGAGGAGAGCGTA
>JBGPAN010000596.1:0-2936 GCA_041480785.1 Bacteroidota bacterium
AGCGCCAATTTCCCGAAGCCATTCGAACCGTTCTTTCGACATGTCTTCCGGCAGGATCGCGACCGGGGTGCACCCGAGAAGTGCACAATCGAAGGCTCCTCCACGGCAAAAATTGCCCGTCGAGGGCCACACCGCTCTATGACGCGATGGATCGAACTCACCGCTGACGAGCCGCGGCACCAAGCAGCCGAATGCCGCCCCGACTTTGTGCGCTCCTGTGGGGAAGTACTTGCCGATGAGTCCGATGATGCGTGCCTTGACGCCCGTGACTCGGGGAGAAATCTCAAGATAATTCACACCTCCAAACGATCCGGTCTTGATATCATTCTTCCACGTGATACGAAAGAGATTCAGCGGATTTACATCCCAGAGGCCGATGTTTTTGAGTTTCGACTTGACGGAGCTCGGGACGAGGTTCGGATTCTTCATCTGCTCAAACGTCGGAATGATGACACCGCGCTCCTTGCACCGCTCTGCAGTTTTCTTGACAACGTCCGGAGAGAGTTGTTTTATCAGCTTTGACATGATGCTTCCTGGAGGATTAACTACAGTTCACACGGAAAGTACACGGGTCGTCACAGATTTCTCAGCCATGTACATCCGTCAAATGTGTGTTATCTACGGCACTTCTTATTTAAGAGCTTTCCTAGTGTGTCAAAAGGCTTCTCGATGCGCGTCAAAAAGACTATTGCGGCAATGACAAACGGCTTGAAGCCCGCTTCGGCGTATGTTGACAGTCTGTATTTCTCAAAGATCTTTTTGGACACTTCCCCCTGCACACAACTCACACCGGAGATGTCGGCCGGCAGACAGTGCATGTAGAGGGCGCTCCCCTTCTTCGTGAGCTTCATCTTCCGCTCATCACATTCCCAACTCTTGTACCGTGCGTTATTGTCGAGGCACTCCTTCTCAAGTTCCACAAGGCCAGGTTTGTCGTTCTTGTTGAGCAATTCCGTCCGACGCTGCATGACCTGGTACGGCGCCCAGGATTTCGGGTAGACGACATCCGCTTTCTCGAACGCTTCCTCCATACTCTCAACAATCTTAAAGGATCCTCCCAGCTGACTGGCATTGTTCTTCGCCACCTTGATCACGTCAGGAATCAGATCGTAGCCTTTTGGAGAAGCAAGAGACACATCCATACCAAATCTCGTCATCAGGCCAATGACCCCTTGCGGCACTGACAACGGTTTGCCATAACTGGGAGAATAGGCCCACGTCATCGCAATTTTCTTGCCGCGCAAATTCTCGAGCGAGCCGAAGTGAGATCTCAATTGCATCAGGTCAGCGAGCGATTGCGTCGGATGATCGATGTCGCACTGAAGATTCACAACACTCGGCCGGCGGTGGAGCACCCCCTTTTCGAACCCTTCCTGCACCGCAGCTCCAACCTCCCGCATGTATTTGTTCCCTTCGCCGAGAAACATGTCGTCGCGAATACCAATGGCCTCTGCAAGAAATGAGATCATGTTAGCCGTTTCACGAACCGTTTCGCCATGTGCAATCTGCGATTTCTCCTCGTCGAGTTCCGACAACCCCAATCCCAGGGCATTTACCGCAGAAGCAAAGCTGAAGCGGGTTCGCGTTGACTTGTCGCGGAAGATCGAGATAGCGAGGCCGGTGTCGAACGTCCGGAATGAAATCCCGGCCTTGTGCATTTCCTTAAAAAGCTCAGCGACAAGAACTACGCCGTTGATCTCGTCATCGCTGCGTTCCCACGTAAGGAGGAAATCCTTGTTGAAAATACCAAGCTTGAGCTTCTTCAGCTCTTTGATTTTTGATTGAAATTGTTTTTGTGTCATCGATTTCCCGCAATCAGATCTTTCTGGAGCAGTTTGTTAGGCCATGATATGCATTTCGATACAACTCTCGACCGGGCACACGTGCTGACAGAGACCACACCCAACACAGCGTTCCCAGTCAACGTGGGGAACTCGATTCGGCTGCTGATCAATCGCCATATGTCCGCCATCTCTGCAAGCTACGTAGCACAGGTCGCAACCGATACAGAGCTTCTCGTTGATATAGCTCCGCATTGTTTTCCGCTGCAGATCGTCATGCATGACGATATTGGGCAGCGCTTTTCCCACGAGCACCGCCGGCGAGGAAAAGTTCATCTCGTCGAGATAGTGCGACATTCCGCTCTTCAGGTCGTCGATCACACGGAAGCCATAGTGCATGACGACCGTACAGAATTCCACGACACCCGCTCCAACAGCCATGAATTCAACGGCATCGCTCCACGTCGATGCTCCACCGGTACCCAGAATCGGGATATCGACATTGCGAGCGATTTCTGCGATCGTCCGAAGGGTGATTGGCTTGATCGCCGGACCGGTCATGCCGCTGTACGTGGACTTCCCGCCCAAGCTGGGATACGGCGAGAACGAACGGATATCAATACCCATCAAAGCCTGAATCGAGTTGGACGCCGTGAGGGCATCACACCCGCTCCGCTTCACAGCTCTCGCCACCTCGACGATATCGGTAACGTGGGGAGTGATCTTGATGGAGACTGGTATCTTCTTCGCGGCCTCTTTGACCCATCGCGCGGTAAGCTCGGTAGCGCTCAGGCTTTGCGCAAGCATCTTTCCCGGATCTTCGCCGATGTTTCCTTGAGGACATGAGAAGCTGCATTCAATCAGGTCAGCGCCTGCGTTCTCAAGCCGTTCGACGAGCGACTGCCAATCTTCTTTCCGTCCGGCCATGATGCTGGCCGCAACCATTTTCTCCGGAAACTCTTCCTTGAGCACCTTGACATCATGCTCAACCTTGTCGATGTGACGCTCGGAAATCAGGTCGATGTTCCCCATGCCGAACAACTTCCGTCCTTCATGGTCGAACGTCGACATCATCGGATACGCCAGGTCCACGCGCGTGCCTTCCACCGAAGTCGTTTTCAGTATAGCTCCGGCCCAACCCATCTCAAACGCGCG
>JBGPAN010000597.1:0-2935 GCA_041480785.1 Bacteroidota bacterium
GGAAGATCCAAAACGAGCGTCCCGCCCAGGAACACGTTCATGACCTGCATCCCGCGGCAAATACCCAGGATCGGGAGCTCACGCTCCAGAGCCTTCTCAATGGCGTAGAATTCAAACTCGTCCCGTGAATGGTTGACTTCCTTTGCATGGCCGACGGCGTCTTCCCTATCGAAGAATAACGGGTCGATATCTCCTCCGCCGGTCAGCACAAGACCGTCGACGGTGTCAATGTCGCGAAGGTTGTTGCGCAGATGCGACAGCAGCGTGAATTCAATCCCGGCGTCGAAACGCGCGAGCCAATCCAGATAATCCTTGAGACTTGGTTTCAGTGTGTCCGTGATGCCGATTCGCTTGTTGGTACCCATGCTCACAGTTTGTCAATCCCTTCATTCAGTTCAGTTTCACCTGCGATGACACTCTGCTCGATTTCCACAAAGAACAGAGGTGTCTTCTCTAAGAAACTTTGAAACTCATTCTTCAGTGACGAAAGGCGCGCGACATCCTTTTCTGTCGTCACGCAGTAATCGGCCCGAGTCTCCGCCAACAGTTTTTCCAGATTCCTCAGCTCATTCTCCCGATAGAGGTGATGATCCGGAAAAACGACATGCTCCTTGACTTCCAAGCCCAGCGAGTTCAGGGTTCGGGCAAACGACTCCGGATTTCCGATGCCGGAGAACGCAACCGCCGTCTTCCCCTTGATTCCCCCAAGGTTTATGCTGAACCTTGAGCTTGCGCGTCTGAATGCGGACACCTTCGTCGCTACTCCAACGACCGGCTTCCCCGTCCACTTCTGCACAATCGCTTTTGCTTTGTGAAATTGCTCGATCGATTCACATCGTGTCACGGCAATGAGCGATGCGCGCTTGATTGATGCGAATGGTTCGCGCCTGTTTCCCGCAGGAAGCAGCCACCCTGATTCCTCAACCTCCGCCACAGGAAGAGCGAGGATATCCAGATCTCGTTTCAAATACCGATGCTGAAAGCCGTCATCGAGGATAATCACATTGGCCCCAAACTTCTCGATGGCGTACTCGGCGCCGCGCACTCGTCGTTCATCGACGATTACCACGGCCCCTGTGAGTTTCGCAGCCATCTGAGCCGGCTCGTCCCCAGCGTCCGATGCTTCAGCACACTGGACTGCCCCGTTGCTCACAACGAGTGTGCCGCTGCTTTCACGTTTGTATCCGCGGCTGACGATGGCGACTTTTCGACCTGCGAGCATGAGTCGCTTCGCCAGCAACTCTACGAACGGTGTCTTTCCTGATCCACCAGCAGACAGGTTGCCGACCGAAATGACAGGCACGCCGACTTTTCTGGAGCGAAGGAGCCCGAAGTCAAAGAGCCAGTTACGTATTGCCACGCCCGCACCGTACAACGGAACAAATGGCAGCAAGAGTGGCCGCATACGGTTCACACCATTTGAAGGATGCGTTGGGCAACCCGATGAGACGCTCCGAGTTCACCCAATCGACCTTTGACGCTTTGCAGTTCCTGCTTCATCGAGGCAAGCATGTCGCCATTCTGCAACAATCGGATCACTTCCCGCGCGATCGTCGGGGCTGATGCCCGGCGCTGAATGAACTCAGGCACGATTTGCTTTCCGGCAACAATATTGACCAAACCGATGTTCTTCAGTCGAATCAAGAGACGTCCAAGCAAGTATGTTGGCCATGATGTTTTGTAGACAACGACCATCGGTGTCCCAAAAAGTCCGGTTTCCAACGTGGCGGTACCGGAGGTAACGAGAGCAAAGTCCGAATTAGCCATCACCTCGTACGAGGCGTCCTTCACGAGATGAATACCGTCAACCTTGTAGAATGTCTGAAAGTGCTCCTCCTGCAGAGTTGGAGCGACTGCAACCACCACCTCCATGGACTCCGCTTCGGCGATCGTTCGGCCTGCCCTGAGCATCTCCGGAAAGATCATTTCGATTTCCTGCATCCGACTCCCAGGCAACAGCGCCAGGATTCTCTTCTGTGGATCCAATCCGTACCTCTCGACGAAATTCTTTCGGTCCAGACTATGATTCAACACTTCAAGTAACGGATGTCCGACGAACTCGGCATCAATCCCCTCATTGCGGTACAGATCTACTTCAAATGGAAAAATCACGAGCATTTTGTCCACGATCCCGCGCATTTTCTTCACACGGGAACGATGCCAGGCCCAAACCTGAGGACTGATATAGTAGACGACTTTTGCCCCGCTTCGTTTCGCTGAATTCGCAAACCGAAGGTTGAAACCAGGATAGTCGATCAACAAAACAACATCAGGTTTTCGATGCCGAAGAACAGTCTCCAGAGTAGTTTTCATGGATCGGATGATTGGAAGGTGCTTGATCACCTCCGCGAATCCCATGAAACCAAGCTCTTTGACGTGATAGATCAGTTGCATTCCTTCCCGCTTCATCCTGTCACCGCCAACGCCGAAGATCTCGATGGCTGGATTTGCACGCTTCAGCTCCCGCACAACACCCGCACCGTGCAAATCGCCCGAAGCTTCTCCAGCGATGATCATCACACTCTTGACCATGCTACCTCCAAATCCAGATCAAGAGAAGCAAGACAACTACGATCGACAATGCCTGCAAAGTTCGACGCTCGGATCGAGGTGCTTCTGTCCAATCCGGTTTCTGGCGATCCTGAGCCGGAGCCCGATACGCGCTTAAACGCGGAAGAAATCTCGGCACGTTCTTTTTGAATTCGAGATATCCCTCGCCGAATTCCTTCTCCAGAAACTCCTCTTCCAGCGAGACGATCAACGCATACTGGAATGCAAAATAGACAAGTGCGATGATGACGAGCCACGGTGAGAGTGCATTCGCCATGACTCCAATGCCGCAATACATCAAGACATTACCCACGTACAAGGGATTACGAAGATACGCGAACGGACCAGCGACAACAACTTCAGGCGCACCAACACTTCCGGTCAC
>JBGPAN010000598.1:0-2934 GCA_041480785.1 Bacteroidota bacterium
CCTACCTCGACGCCAACGGGGACGCGGTCAGCGTCGCCCTCAGCGGGCCGGGGTCCGGCGAGGTCTGGGTGCCCAACCCCGAGGGCAGCGTGGTCGACGGCGACGCCGTCGCGATCGTTGTCGACGTTATCGTCAGCGATGCCCGGGCTTTCAAGAAACGCATAACCTGTGTACCCGACTGGACTCCAGGCTCCGGGGCTCCCGAACGGCACGATGGACCACGCATAGGAGAGGTTCAGGTCTTCATTGTAGTCACCGGCATTATTGGAGGAGTTGTCGTGACCCCCAATGCCCCAGTCGACGTACTGTGCAAAGAGCGTCTTTGTGTAGTCCGTCGTTCCCATGTTCGTGATCTCATACAACCAGAAGATCACATCCTCGGCGAGAACCTGCGACCATTGGAATCCGCGTGCATGAACTTGCATCCCCAGCCCGCCCCTCGTTGTATCATCAGCGTCTGGATGAAAATTGTTTTTGAGAATGTACTCACGGTCTTCATTGTCGTCGAAGACAAAGTATGTTTCTAGATCAGCATTCTGGACGCCGTTGCCGAAGAAACCGTTCCATCGTTGGTTCCAGTCGCTCGGCCGATCAGACCAGCTTGTGGGCCAGGTGTTAGGATCCGTGCTCTGTGCCGGACTTGACTGAAAACGATTAGCGTACTTTGGCAGCGGCCACCATCCATACGTCACGCCGGTCGCGACATCGTGACGCGTGTATTCGTAGTAGTTTGTTTCGAGCGGATGAATAGTATTTCCACGAGGATCTTTGGTCTCCGCCTGCACGATCACTGCCACACCATCGACGTAGGTGTGATTCGTTCCCTTCGGCCACACGCCACTGCGGGTCGGTTCGTTCAACCAATCCCCGATCTCGCCGAAATTGTAGTAGACCGTGGAAACGAGGTTTCCATCCATGAATCCTTTTTTTGTCTCGTTATGGTTCCCCTTGTTCTCGTCTATCAGCCGTTGTGCAGAAAGGGGCCCAGTCGACGCGACAAGAAGACTTGCTGCCAGGAAGAAACGCACGTGTAAGGGTGTTCGGACCATTGCGCGACTCCGTTGTTGAATCCTAGAAGGATACCAATGCACCGAAAACGACCTGTCGCGGTGCCGAGTAGAAGTCCGGCCTTGTAAAGTACTCCTGCAACGTGTTTACCCCCCTCGGTGCTTGCTGCGCCCGGGTCAGTTCAAGCGAATAGCCGGCACGGCCAGTGTCCGTAAAGATATTGACTTCAGCTGGAGTGTCAAAGACGTTGTAGATCTTCAGGAATATCGAGAACGTGTGATCAAGCCACGTAACGTATTTCGTCAAATACAGATCAGCGTTAAAAAACATGGGTCGGTTGTCGCTGTTCTCTAATCCCGTGCGCTGATTCTGGAATGACGGCGTATAGGGCAGACCGGATCCCAACCGAGCGATGAGGCTGCCGATGATGTCGTCGGGAATGCCGGCTGTCATGGTCAAGTTCAAAGAATGCCGACGATCCCAGTCTAGCGGTACAAGCTCTTTGTTAATCTCAATCGGGGGACTCGCTTGCTGCTTGTTGAAATTGTCATTTGGATCGGAAGCGTTACCGTTGGCGGTCTGGTACGTGTAGTCGACGGTCGCGCCAAACCCGTTGCTGAATCGCTTATCAAACGAAACCGTGAACCCCTTCACAGCACCGTAATCCCGGTTGATGTACTGGCCGAACTTCTTGAAGTCATTCTTGATGTGCAGTTCCATTCCCAGCAGGTTGCGAATATCCTTGTAGTAGCCGGTGACAGTAATGCCGAGGAACGGAGTGAGTTCCTGCTGAAGGCCCAGCTCGTACATCGTGGTACGCTGCGGTTGAAGATCTGCGTTCCCAACCGCGTTGCCAACAAACTCAGGGAAGTTACCAGTGAGTGGAATGCGGAAATTCGGATTCTTGTAGAGAAACTCAAACGGTGGAACCTGAAAGAAATGCCCGTAGGAAAAGTGAATCGCTCCGCGATCCGTTATCGGATAAGAAATACCGATCCGGGGACTCAGCTGATACTTTGCGTTCGCAACGAATGTGAGCGAGTCGGGGAACGGCGGCGCCAATTGATCCAGCGCTGCGATGTTGTCGGGATTCTTCAATACCTTTCCGTCAGGTTGGAAATAATCGAACCGAAGTCCTATGTTCACAATCAGGTAGTCGAGCTCAATCTTGTCCTGGAAGTATGCTGCAAGCTGATACGGATGGTTTGTGTACACATTATAGTCGAAATCGCCCACATTCGGCAGCGCCGGCTTGAAACCGCTGCTTGCATCGACATGGATCTGATAATCTTCATAGTGCAGCCTGTGGTATTGCGCTTCCACACCGGCCTTGACCAGGTGCGAGGAAGTGATCTGCGATGTGAAGTCAATTTTGCCTGTGTAGCTGTTCGATTGATGGGCGAAATGCCAGTTCTGTGTCCCTCCAGTGAGAAACGCATTACCGCTGACATCTTGCATCCTTTGAGGATTCACATAGCGCGGATCGAGCGGGTTTTCGTACACATACTGCTTGTAGCTCGAAATGATCGTTGAGGCGTTGAAGTCGAGGAATGAAGAGGGGCCAAAGACATGTGTGTAGCTCATGATTCCAAGGAAGCTCTTCTGAAACCTCTGGTAGTCTCCATCAGGATCGAGCTCGAATTGGTGATCATAGATCTTGTACTGATGATCCTGGTACAATCCCTCCAGGACAATTCCTTTCGCAGAACCGACGTTGATTGAGAGCTTCCCTTGTGCGCTCCACCTCTCGTCGTAATTCATCGGAACGTATTTCCCGTCGCCTGTTGCACCGATATACCACTTCGACGGATCGTTAGCCGAGAAATTTGATGAGTCGGAAGGGTTAAACACACGTTTACCATAGAGGTAACCGTCATCATAGAAGTACCGGCCTGAAACAAAGAACTTCACCAACGACTCCATTCC
>JBGPAN010000599.1:0-2933 GCA_041480785.1 Bacteroidota bacterium
CTTTCCCTGATCCGTCCTACCGAAGGAGAAGTCTTCCTGTTTGGGAAGTCGTTGGACAGAGAGCGCGAAAAGGCGCTCGAATCGATTGGGGGCATCGTCGAGAAGCCCGATTTCTACGGCTATTTGTCTGCCTACCGCAACCTTGAGATCGTTGGAGCTTTGAACGGCGGCACAACCCGTAAGCGCATTGAAGAAGTCCTTTCGCTCGTGGGGCTGTTGACCCGCGCTCGCGACAAGGTGAAAACCTACTCGCACGGCATGAAGCAGCGTCTCGGCATTGCTCAGTCCCTTTTGTCGGACCCGGAATTTGTCATTCTCGATGAACCAACGAGCGGACTCGATCCTCAGGGGATGAAAGAAATCCGCGAACTCATCCGGCATCTTGCTGCCGATCAAAACAAAACAGTGATGCTCTCATCGCACCTGCTCAACGAGGTGGAGATGGTCGCGAACCGGATGGCAGTCATCAATCGCGGCGAACTCGTGACCCAGGGTGAAGTCAGTTTGTTGCTTGAAAAGGGTGAGAAGTCGGTTGCCGTTCGAGCAAAACCAGTGGAAAAAGTACGGCAGGTGCTTTCCAGTCATCGGGGTATTGAGAAGATTGTAGAAACAGGGGAAGAATTCCTTGTGACAATGCCATTTGAGGGTGTCCCTGAGCTGGCTCGGGCGCTGGTGGGTGAACAGGTCGATATCGAGGCGTTGGTACCGAGGCGCTCATTGGAAGAGTATTTCCTCTCGATCACAGAGAGCGACACTGTAAACGATAAGGCCAAATCGTAAATCCGAAACCCGAATATCGAAATTCGAAACTACTGCGCTTCTTGTTTCTGATTTTCAGGTTTGGATTTGTTTGAGGTTTCGAGTTTCGGATTTAGGTTATTTTAGTGCACTGTATCTCATGAGGAAGTAAAGCAACACGATGCTGCGACTGATCTACTACGAGCTCATCAAGACTTTTTTGAAGAAGCGGACGTACATTGGCTTCGCGTTGGTCGCGGTCATCGTGCCCTTGGTCGAAGTCGCCATGAAGCTTGAGGGGGGAAGATTCCTGCAGTACTCGCTCCGGTCTCTTCAGCAGGATTTCCTTTTCGTCGGTAACCTCTACAATGGATGGTTCGTTGCACATAGTATGATGAACAGCCTCTGGGTCCAGATTCCCTTGTTGATTACTTTCGTCGCAGGCGACCAGCTCGCCGGGGAAGCGACCGCCGGAACCTACAGGCTGATTCTTGTTCGCCCGGTTTCCCGCACGCGTATTTTTCTTTCAAAATTCTCCACGACGGCCATCTATACCGTCGTCTTCGTGGGATTCCTTGGGATTCTCAGCGTTGGTTTGGCTGTGTTGCTTCTTGGTCGTGGCGATTTGATCATCCTGCAGAGGGGGATCCTGATTCTGTCGGAATCAGACGTCGCGTGGAGGTTCCTGGCAGCATACTTCCTCGCGGCATGGGCAATGCTGACAATTGCGTCTCTTGCCTTTCTGTTCTCGTCATTCGTTGAGAGCGCGATCGGGCCAATCATCGGTACAATGGGGATCAACATTGTCTTCCTCCTCATCACGGTGATCCCTGTCGAACTCTTCAAAGACATCAAGCCATACCTTTTCTCGAACTACCTCAATGTGTGGCAACAGGTGTTTGAGGATCCGATTCCGTGGGAGTCCATCGGAAACTCTGTGGCCATTCTCGGTGCATATTCGGTTGGATTTGTTTTCATCGCGTGGCTGATCTTCCGCCGCAAAGACATTCTTTCTTAATCACTCAATCACACCACCCATAAGGGAGAATCTGTGGACATACGAGCGAGTCTCCAAAAGGTTCGAAATGATTTTCATCCGACATTCTGGGTCGCGAATGGGATGGAGCTGTTTGAGCGTCTGGCTTATTACGGCCAGCAGATTGTCTTCATGATCTACATGCGGAACAAACTCGGCTTCACGGAAGCAGAAGCGGGACAACTCTCCGGGATGTTCGGAGGACTGATCTATCTTCTTCCTATCCTGGGAGGTACTCTTGCAGACAAGTGGGGCTTCCGAAGGGCATTCAACATCGCGTTTTCGGTTTTAGCCCTGGGCTACTTCCTCATCGGATCGATGGGGATGTCCGCATTCTCAGGCATCTACGGAGGTGTGCCCCAATACTGGTTGATGATGGCGTTTCTGATCCTGACGGCATTTGGCGGATCGTTTATCAAGCCCTCCGTGCTTGGCACGGTTGCCGTAACGTCAAAGCCCGAGACCAAATCACTCGGCTATGCCATATACTACTGGCTTGTGAATGTAGGTGCGATGATTGGACCGACCATCGCATACTTTGTCAGAGACAGCTTCGGCAATGAGTTTGTCTACATGGTTTCGTCGCTGAGTTGCTTTGCCATGATCATCGTAAACCTGATGCTGTATAAGGAGATCAAGCCTGAAAAAGCGGAAATCGTGGAATCGCTCGGCAAGAAGATAGAAAACCTCTTTGTGGTGCTGGGGAACTTCAAATTCATGATCTTTCTCCTCATCTATTCTCTCTATTGGATCATTTTCTGGCAAGAGTATATCATCATTCCCTACTATGTCACGGATTTTATCGACAAGAACTATCCCTACGAAATTCTTCAGTCGTGGTGCGGGGCAGGAGCGATCATCCTTCTTCAAATTCCCATCAACCGACTCACGAAGAACATCAAAACTCCGAATGCCATTCTTCTCGGGTTCGCGACATCGAGTCTCATCTGGATCATTATCGGCATTTACCCAAGCGTCTTCACTATTGGAGCGGGGATCGTTGCATTCGCCATTGGCGAGATGACCCAAGCGCCGCGTTACTATGAGTACATTTCCGAGATTGCGCCTCCGGGCCAGCAGGGACTGTATCAGGGATATGCATTTCTCCCCATCGCGATTGCGCGATTCGTTGGCGATCCGATTGGAGCATGGCTCTATC
>JBGPAN010000600.1:0-2914 GCA_041480785.1 Bacteroidota bacterium
AAACGATTTCGCCAGGTTATCGCGCTCATCCATCGTTTCGGTGTGTTCGTTGTTTCTGTATTCATCGAGCACGTCCTGCAAGATCTGAGTTTCACTCCCCACGCGAACGTCGGCAGGGATTCCTTCGATGACAACCGTGTTCTTTCCGAAAAGTTTGAGGTCGAATCCCAGTTTCACCAGATGCGGGATCAGATCCTTCGCGAGCGTGTAATCGCTGGCACTCAGCTGGATCGTCTGGGGAAACAGCAGTTGCTGGGTTGTCGGCAGACTGTTCTCAAAGTTCGCGATGGCCTTTTCGTACAGAATTCTTTCGTGCGCGACATGTTGATCGACGATAAGTAATCCCGTCCGGATTTGGGAAAGAATGTACTTGTTCTGGACCTGCCAGATCGGCTTCCCATCCTGAATCGAATGCTGATCACCGGCAGAGCCAATGGGCAAATGTTGAACAACACGCTCGGGAGGAGGAGGAAGAGGCTGATGGTCCATCTCTGCCGGGAATGTCGCTTCCCCATCCTTCTGAACAACGTCATCGCCAATCCGGCGCTCTACCCTGCGAAAAACTCTTCCCAGGTCGATGTCGGCCCCCGAGGGCTGAGCCGATGAAACGTCTCCGAGGTCAATCTGTGCTCCAATCCCAGAGAGGAAGTGCATTCTGCCTTCTGACCCCGTAGCACTCTCAGCAGAACCAAGGGACACGGAAGGCACAAGGTCATGAGCCCCGAGCGTTTTTCTGACAGCATGAAGCATGAATCGGTACATCGCCGATTCATTCTCGAACTTCACTTCCAGTTTGGAGGGATGGACGTTGACGTCCACTTTTGCCGGGTCCAGGGAGAGGTTGAGGACGTAGAACGGGAACGCCCCCTTCTCCATCAAATGCTCGTATGCTTGAAAAACCGCATGGTTCAAAGACCGGTTCATCACAAACCGGCGATTGATGTACAGAAACTGCTCCGCTCTGCTCTTCCTGGCGAAATCCGGCCGCCCGATGAATCCATCGATCGTCAGAAACTCTGAAGACTCTTTCAGGGGCAGGAGCGAGCGGAATTGCCGCTCACCAAAAAGATCAGCCAAACGCCCGGCGGCATCTTTCGGCTTCAGATCGAGCAGCTGTTCATCATCGCTGACGTACAGAAAAGCCACTTCCGGATAAATAACCGCCATTCGTGTGACGACATCGGAGATATTCTTGAGCTCGGTATTTCGCGTCTTGAGAAAATTCCTTCGGCCCGGAGTGTTGTAGAAAAGGTTTTTCACCGTCACCGATGTTCCTCGCTCAGCGGCGGTCGGCGACTGCTCTTTCAGTTCATTCCCCTCAATTCGAATCAGCAACCCAAGGTCATCCGCCGCTTGCCTGGTTTTCATTTCCACCTGCGAAACGGCAGCAATGGAAGCAAGGGCTTCTCCACGAAAACCAAGGGTCCTAATTGCCTCAAGATCTTCCGCAGTGGATATCTTGCTCGTGGCATGACGTTGAAAAGCGAGGAGCGCATCCTCAGGCGACATCCCATTTCCGTTGTCGATCACCTGAGCGAAGGTGCTCCCGGCATCTTTGACGATGACCGCGATGCTCGTGGCTCCGGCATCGAGCGCATTCTCAATCAACTCTTTCACTGCAGACGCGGGACGCTGAATGACTTCGCCTGCGGCGATCTTGTTTGCTATTTCAGCTGATAATATGTGAATCGTGTTTGCCATAGGTCAGACGAATTTCGTCACTCCAATTCCAGGCCGGTCGTTCAAAGAAATCGTTCCATCGAGGCTTCGCACACCATCAAACGGATCATTCGTGATCAGAACATTCCCATCGAGATCCGCATAGTCGACGAGAGGAGAGAATTGAGCCGCGGCCGAGATTCCTATCGAACTCTCGATCATACATCCCGTCATCACTTTCATTCCGCATGCTTGGGCTGTACTCACCATTTTCATGGCCTCACGCAATCCCGTGCACTTCATCAGTTTGATATTGATGCCGTCGAACACCCCCTGTAGCTTGGGAACATCGTGCAGCCTCAGACAGTTCTCATCGGCGATCAGCGGAAGATTCACTCGTTCCCGCACCCATGCGGTGCCACCGAGGTCACCGGCAGGCATCGGCTGTTCGATAAACTCCACTCCCTCCTGCTCGAGCCACTTGATTTTCTCCACGGCCGTCTCTTTGCTCTTCCAACCTTCGTTCGCATCAACCCGCAGAGTCTTCTTCGTGACTTTTCGAATAGTCCGGATGATCTCTTCGTCGTGATCCCCCCCCAGCTTGATCTTCAGAATCGGATAACGCTCGGCTTCCCTGACCTTTTCCTCAATGACCTGCGCTGTGTCAATGCCGATCGTGAACGAGGTTTTGGGAGTAGATCCTTTTTCCAGTCCCCAATACTTGTGCAAAGGAACGCCGAGTTTCTTTCCAATCCAGTAATGAAGCGCAAGGTCGAGCCCCGCTTTCGCTGCAGCATTTCCATCCACGCTCGCATCCACAGAGGAGAGAATTGCCTCCAGATGAAATGGATCTTCGAATCGAGTGAGGTCCAGTTTCGACAGGAACGCTGCAACCGTGTCCACGGATTCCCCATAGCGAGCGATCGGTGCCGATTCACCATAGCCGATGACACCGTCATGTTCAAGTTCGAGAATCACCACCGGAGAAATATCGCGACCTCCACGTGATGTGGTGAACGTGTGCTTCAGACGGAGATCATATCGATAATATGTAATCTTCATTGACTACTTCGGTTGTTCAAATCCATCAAAGAGCGCGTCGACGAAGGCCTTTCGATCGAAAGCCTGGAGGTCGTCGATGTGTTCGCCAACACCGATAAACTTGACGGGAATCTTCAGTTCGTTGCTGATTGCCAGCACGATGCCCCCCTTTGCCGTCCCATCGAGTTTTGTCAATACAAGCCCAGTAATCTCG
>JBGPAN010000601.1:0-2908 GCA_041480785.1 Bacteroidota bacterium
AGATCCGTGTGCTCGCAGCCGATGACACAATAGAGGTTCTATCCATACCGTCGCCCGGAGACTTCCGGGAATCGATCCTGCTGCCTCGGACGCTGTCAAGCCTGGACACGCTGCAGTTCCGCCTTGTTTCGTCGAAGTCTTTTGTCCCATCGAAACTGGAAACGAGCAAGGACGACCGGATGCTCTCCTTCCGTTTGAAGAAAATTCAGCTGGTGCCCCTTGCCGGAAACTCTGAATTGTTCCCGAGCTCATTTACCTTCCCCGGAAAGACCGGCGGAGATCCAAGTCTTCAGGGCATTTATGAAGACGGTTGGATGGCTGATTCGGCATGTGTGACGCTCTACAATCCGGAAAGCAAGAAGATGGTGGAAATTCGCGGAACTGTTCCAGGGAATGTCTTCAAGAGCCCGGTCACCCTGGACTTGCTGTGGAAGGGGCAACTCCTTCATAGACAGCAGGTACAGAACAACTTCAGAGTTCAGCTACTTCTGCCACAGTCAGTCTTTAAAGAAAGCCGGCTCACGCTTACACTGAAGCCGAGTGCCGCGTTTGTCCCTGCTGACCTCAAGATCAACAGCGACCAGCGTCGATTGTCTTATCAAATAGAGTCGATCGCCCTGAAGTAAGCATCTTTGATTCGCACCGTGAAGTCTGTGGAATGATACCCATGTTGATGCAAGATCTGCCCAGGATTACGATTGTCACCCCTTCATTCAACCAGGGGAAGTTTATCGAGCGCACAATCGAAAGCGTTCTGGGACAGAAGTATCCAAATCTCGAGTACATCGTGATTGATGGAGGTTCGACAGATGAGACTCTCGATATTCTGAAGCGGTACAATGATCGTCTGCAATGGATCTCGGAGAAGGACAGCGGCCAATCGGAAGCTATTAACAAAGGATTTCGCATGGCAAAGGGGGAGATCGTCGCCTGGTTGAATTCAGACGACGTGTATCTCCCGGGCGCACTTGAAACCGCAGGGAAGTACTTCGCCGCACATCCGGATGTGATGATGATCTATGGCGAAGGATACATGATCGATGAGAACGACGCGATCAAGTCGCGCTTCCCGTTCACCGAGCCCAAATTCGATTTGTGGAAATTGATTTACTTCAGCGACTATATTCTTCAACAGTCAACCTTCTATCGCCGGTCAGTCTTCGATTCCATCGGAATGTTGAATGAGTCGCTGCACTATACGATGGATTGGGACCTGTTCATCCGGATCGGGAAGAGGTTCAGGATTGATTATGTCCCGGAGTATCTTGGCAGTATCCGCGAACACGGAGAGGCAAAAACAAGCACGGGCGGGAAAACGAGGTTCCGGGAGATCAAAGGCCTCACAAGGGGACACGGTGTTACGCGGTATTCGCTCGCCTATTTCAACTATGCGTGGGACACCTACGGCAAGAAGTGGTTTGCTGACGGCCCTCGAGGTCCATCAAGCGGAATGATGGCCAGGTTGCTGGCTTTGGTAAGGCGTGTTCTCGAACTCCTTTTTGCACGTTATCAGAAGAGACTGCAGCAAGGGTGCTACTCCGATGGCTGGGTTGGGAGAAGGGCAATGCTGGTGTTGCCGAATGCTGATCTCAGGCCGGTGGGGCGACTGTTGACGATTGAAGGAGAAGCTTTTGCCCCGAACTCGCGCTTCAAGGTCGATGTGCGCGTGAACAAGAATGTGGAGCGTTCATTCTACGTCACGGACCCAGGGACGTTCAAGGTAAGGTTGATTCTTCCGCAGCCCATCGGTTCAGCTGATAGCTTTCACATTGAGATGTCAAGTAGTCGCTCATTTGTGCCTGCACGGATCGGCAGCAGTGCCGACGAGCGCCAACTAGCTTTTCTCCTCAAGCGAGTTGAAATTGGCTGTCTGTGAGCGAAGAGTTTTTGCAGAGATAGAAGTTCATGAGAGGTTTATCGGCGACCATGGAAAAACCAGAAGCTCTTCTCCACGAACGGCGTCGTACGTGGCTTGTGACCGGGGCAGCCGGATTCATCGGTTCGAACCTTGTGGAATCGTTGTTAAAGGAAGGTCAAGTTGTTAAAGGTATTGATAATTTCAGCACGGGAAGACGCGAAAACCTGGTCAGCGTTCGCGCTGCCGTTGGCGAGGAGGCTTGGCGGAGTTTTGCATTCATCGAAGGCGACATCGGCAATCTTGATCTATGCCGGAATGCGTGTGAGGGCGTGGACATCGTTCTGCATCAAGCGGCAGTTGTCTCCGTCCCGCGCTCTTTTAAAGAGCCAATTCTTTCCCTTCAAACGAACATCCTGGGGTTTTTGAATGTGTTGATCGCATCACGGGACTCGGGCGTCAGGAGGCTTGTCTTTGCAAGCTCGTCGTCGGTGTATGGGAGCAGTCAGGAACTGCCAAAGGTTGAGGAGAGAATTGGCGCCCCTCTCTCACCGTATGCCCTCGCAAAACAAGCGGATGAGCTTCTCGCGAAGATGCTCATCGGTTCGGACGGATTGTCGTGCATCGGTCTCCGGTACTTTAATGTATTCGGGCCGCGGCAGAACCCTGCCGGTGACTACGCCGCCGTCCTACCGAAGTTCATTGATGCGTTGATCAATGGCCGATCCCCGAAGATTTTCGGCGATGGTGAAACATCACGAGATTTCTGCTTCATCGACAATGTTGTCCAGGCGAACCTACTCGCCGGCCTGACTGATTCGGAGAGTGCGCGTAATCGGGTATTCAATATTGCTTATGGTAAGCAGACGACGCTCAACGAGCTCTTCAGGTTGATAAAGGCCATTGTGGCGAGGCGGGTCGGTGACCCAGGGATCGTGTCCGTTGAACCGGAATACGGAGCCTTCAGGGATGGGGATATCCGCCACAGTCTGGCTGACATAGCGCTTGCGAAGGAAGTGCTTGGTTATTCTCCATCCGTCGACATAGAAAAGG
>JBGPAN010000602.1:0-2907 GCA_041480785.1 Bacteroidota bacterium
CTCGTCGACATTGAGCCAAAGGTTCCCATATCCCATGGACAAAGATCGGTGTCACCCATCACGATGTCGACTGAGTCGACCGGCACGTCTAGTTCGTCAGCAAGCATCTGGGGTAGGGAAGTGATAACACCTTGACCCATTTCGATTTTTCCGACATAGCAGGAGACGCGTCCATCTTCGCCGATTTTCAGAAAAGCGTTGAAGTCGGTCGGCAGGCGGCTGCCCTGTCTCTGTTGGGCAAGCAGCGTGTCTCCAATGGTGAAGAGCACAAAGATGCCGCTGCCGGCCACTTTGAAGAAGTCCCGGCGGCTGATCTGAAGGTCGGATGGCTCTTCGAGGAATTCGAGTCCTGAGTATTGATCGTCTTTCATTTTAGAACCCTCCTTCCATTTCTTTTGCTGCCGTCTGAACGGCCTCCACGATTCGGTTGTGAGCACCGCAGCGGCAGAGGTTGTCATTCATCCCTTCGATGATGTCTGCGGCCGAGGGCTTCGGGTGTTTTCGCAGAACCGAGTATGCATTCATGATCATCCCCGGCGTGCAGTATCCGCATTGGAGCGCGTCGTGGTCCAAGAAAGCCTTCTGCACAGGGTGTAGTTTGCCGCCCTTCATCAGTCCTTCGATCGTGACGACCTCCCGGCCCTGAACCTCTTTGACTGGAGTCTGACAAGATCGAACCGCAAGGTTATTGATAACAACCGTGCATGCGCCACAAAAGCTCTCGCCGCACCCGAACTTCGTTCCAGTCAATCCCAGGTCTGTACGAAGCACCCAAAGTAGCATCCGATCGCTGTCGACCGTCAGGTGCACGGGTTGGCCATTGAGTGTGAACTGAATGGACTCAATCATAGCAGATTCCTCCATGATGGAAGACGAAATGGAATGTTGTTGTGTATCAATCTCTCTCTTTTGGACGAAAGGATCCTGCCCGCCCGTCGACCTGCCCGACGGTCAGGCGGGCCCGCCTTCGGAGGACACAGTCTATCGAAGAGGCAAGTGTTTTGAATACCAGTTGTTTGCCTCCTCGATCACTCTGTCGAGATGGTCTCGGAATGTGTGATTCGCTCCGTCGATGATCTCGAGCTGAGATCCCGCCGGCAGCATATTGATTCCTTTCTTCGATTTCTCGAGCAACTGTGTCTCCTCCCAATCGTTCGGGTCATTGCCGTGGATGAGGAGAACGGGGCAGTGGATGCCGCTCAGGAGCTCCTTCTGGTTTATTTCCTCAAAACTTCGCAAGAGTTGCCTGCCGATGAGCCTGTTTTGTCCAGAACGATCCTTCGCCGTCAGGTACCCTTTCGTCCGAATTTCTCTCAGCTGCTCCTCGGAATAGTATTCCGACCAATCGTACTTCATGTAGTCCGTCGGCGCACCGGTCAGGACCATGGTGCGGATGCCTGGGTCGTTGCACTTGAGGCAGATGAATCCTCCCAAGCTGTGTCCGTAGAGCGCGACGGTTGCACACCCATTCTCCTTGACAAACTCGAGCGCGCACTGCAGGTCGTCAATCATGTTGTGGGTTGAGAGAATGTCCGTGCTGCTTTCACCGCATCCGCTAAAGTCGAACCGCAAGACGTTGTAGCCATGCTGATTGAACGATTCTGCGAGAGCGTCGAACCTGCCTTGTGACGATTTGTCGTTTGTGAAGCCGTGTGCCATAACGATCGCTGCCTTGGAGTCAGCAGGATGAAAGCAGCCGATCAGCGTCAAGTGTCGTGAGTTCTGAAAGTAGATCCGATCCATAGAAGCAGGGTATCTGGGAAAGTGAACTTACACTCTATGTGAAATTACAACCTTGAGTGCAATGGCCAGGAGCACAATTGCGCCAACGATCTGTGCGTGAGAGCCGAGCGAACGGCGAGCTCGTTTTCCTCCGGCAATTGCGAGCATGGAAACGATCACAGTCACGAATCCAATGATAACGCTGGGGTACCAAACGTCGATTCCCAGAGCCGCAAGTCCTAATCCGACCGCCAGCGCATCGATGCTTGTTGCCGTGGAGAGCGTGATGAGTGTCCAGCCCCGGCTGGGATCGCTCAATGGTTTGGTACTGGGGATCTCTCTTGAAGCGAGAATCATCCGGATCGCAACGAACGTCAGTAGAGCAAATGCAATCCATTGATCGAACGATGCAACATACGGCTCGATTTGCGCTCCCACAGACCAGCCCGCAATTGGCATCAAAGACTGAAAGAGGCCAAAGTGAAATGAGATTCTGAACGCGGACCTCCTGTCTTTGAGATAGCCCGATGCGCTCAGTGCCAACGAGACTGCAAAACAATCGAGTGAAAGCGAGAAAGCCAAAGCAATGATTTCTAGGGTGGACATCGTTGATTGTGTCTAGCTAATCTCTTTAGGTCGAGAACCTCCCCCTTTCACAAAGGGGGATTGAGGGAGATTTCTTCACTTGAGATGGATCCAAATATCGGCGATGACGCCATCGGTGTTTTTCAAAACATCAGCGTTGGAATATCGCAGAACTTGAAACCCCAATCTTGATAATTCGACATCTCGTGTTGTGTCTTCCTTCTGCACTCGCTGCTGGAAGTGCTGGCCCCCGTCAACCTCTATGATGATCATCTTCGATGGGCAACAAAAGTCAACAATGTAGTTGCCGACCGTCTTTTGTCTGTAGAACTGCACGCCCTTTGGCTGCTTGCGTCGGATTCTTGACCAAAGCAGCCTCTCTGAATCCGTCATGTTCTTGCGTAGCGTGCGGGCGACGTATTTCAAACTACGGTTGTACGGTATCATGGTGGTTTCTGAATCCCCCCTTGAGGTTGTCTAAAAAGTACGACGTGAAGCGCGACTTTTCGTTTACCTGTACGTTTAGTGACTGATTGATGGAGACTCTTTCATATTGAGAGACAGCCAGATGACCTCTGAGACTCTTTTTGGTGAGATGCC
>JBGPAN010000603.1:0-2906 GCA_041480785.1 Bacteroidota bacterium
CGATGCGACCATTTGTGGTAGCCGAAACTCCAGCTGTGATGGGGCCGCTATTGACAACGTTGACACCAATCCACGAGGTGCCGGTCACAGTCACAGTGCCGGTCCCGCTGTTGGTAAGGCTGCCACCCGTAGCTGCTGTATTTCCGAGAGCACCGGAGAAGAGCATTCCACCGGCGCCGGAAGAAGCAACGTTTCCAGCGACATCAACCGAAGGAGTGACAGTAAATAAAGAGGTTGCCGTTCCAGCGTGTGTGATGCCACCAGTAATTGTGACCACTGCAGACAGCAGGACGTTTCCTGCGGCCGCGCTCGTCGTGATGTTTCCATTGACGACCGTAGTTGCGGTCAGCGTCAAGAGGCCAGCGCCGGTCTTGGAGATGTTCGGAAGTTGACCATTGCGCAAAAATGTTGTGGTCAGTGCAGTAGTCGTCCCTACCGTAATCCCGCCAACGCCGACATTTGTTGACGTTATGTTGTTGTAGTTGTCATGCGAAAAACCAACAGCGTCATTCATGGTAAGTGTGTTCGCGCCGAGGGCGATGATACCTGTTCCCGCCGCGGGCGTCGTCAGCTTGCCATTCATGGTGTAGCTTCCGGCCAGAGTCAGGATGGTTGCGCCAGCCTGGTTTGCCGTCACATTGTAGATGAAGGTTGTACCGCTCCACTCCTTGTCAACCGTAATGCTTGCGTTGTCATACAACAGGTCGATGGAGTTTGCAAGTTGATACGTCGGAATGGCATCGAACTTGGATGTGTTCAACGCTCTTTCGATAACGTTTGTGGCTGGGTTAATTGCGAAGCCATCCATACCTGTGAATGTCAGGTTGCCCGAACCAACCACGGTAAAGGCACCGTTAATATAGAACGTGAAGCCACCGGCAAGATAGAACGTGCCGTTCATGAACTTCTCTGCGGCCGTGACTGTCACGTTCGCAGCGATCACCGGCGTGCCTGCAACTGCACCAGCCGTCACGACGAACACTAACGACTTGCTCATAACGATACTGCCAGCAGGCTCGACGTTGTACGGTGCTCCGGCGATACCAGCAAGAGAAATGGTATCACCTATGGCTGCCGCGGTGATAGCGTTCGAAATTGTCAGCTTCGGTCCCACACCGCCACCGTCGATCGTCGCCGATGTGCCGGTGTAGGTATCCAAACCGTTCAACGCGTCGACGTACCATTTGGTCTGGCCAAATGACACGGCGCTCAGCGCGACGATCAAGATCACCAACAAGCCGAAAAGCTTGAAGAGTTTGTTATTCATTTGTTCCTCCAATTAGAGATGGATTAGGTCTACATCTACTTCGAACTCAAAACTTTTACTCACTTGCTTCTACTTGTCACCTGCGCTCTGAGAATCGAGCTTCGGTGACCGTTGCTTACTTCTTTTACTTTTTACTTTCCGACTACGTTTGGGAAGCAACTTCGTCGGATGAACTCTCCGCCCACTTTTGCCCTCGCACCGGGGAGTTGCGAAGACAACTTCTTCATTCACTCGTCTCATCTGCACTCTGCAGACGTGCCGAGCAAATCAGTTATGTCACGAAGTATTATAAGCAGCACGCTGCATTGATCACGCTCCTTTAGCGGTTAGAGTTACGAGTGAATTGTTTAGAAGTGGGGAACAACATCTGATAGTATACGATGCGTTGTGTAACAATTTTTTATTATGTCTTCCTTTTTTTCTTTTTCCCCGATCTTAAGGTCGGGGCGTACATTCTAAACTTTTGAAGAAGTCTGTCTTCTAATGAGATCGCTCGTGCAGAAGACGGACTTCTTACATGTCACGCCAGCAATCGCCCATAAACACTGGGGCAATTAAATTGCTGCGCTAATATATAAACATTCAGAGATGTTGTCAAGTGTTTTTTTAACCGGCTAAGGGTTAAGACTATTTAATTGAGTCGGTTAACTTCCGTCCCGAGCGACTTCAAAGCATAATCTCAGAGGAGCCAGGGACCTTTCTCGCATGGCAAATTCCCGGGGAGGATTTGCCTTGTGAACCAACTCTCCCTTCGACTCGGCTCGCAGAAAACGCTCGCCTCTCTCAGGGTTTCGTCGCCCGTTGGGGGGAACGGCGGCGATTACTTGACGCTATAGATGTGGCGGGTATATGATAGTGAAGGCTGGGGGTAATGTCAAGTGTTTTTTACGTGAATTTTCAGAAGAAGGAGCCCTGTGTGCGCCAAGTCAAACACCGCCAATGCGACACTGACCCTGAGCGAGCCCTGTTGTGTAGGGCGAGACGAAGGGTCAAGCGATTTTTTCATGAATCTACAGATCGGGGAGCCCTGTGTGCGCTAAGTCAAGCAGGGGCTAGGAAGTCCAGAAAAGTAGTCATTGCGAGCGTTCTTTGCGAAGCAATCTGTCCTGCGCAGTATAGATTGCTTCGTCGTCCCGAAAAGAAACAGCGGGACTCCTCGCAATGACAGGTGTGCGGTGAGCGAGGCGACCTTCCGAAGGAAATTCAGGCTTCATCGTGTCCTTCCGAAGGTTGCGGGGGGAAACAAAGCCGAGTGTAGAAGTCCGTCTTCTAATTGAGATCGCTCGTCCAGAAGACGGACTTCTTACATGTCCTGCTGGCAAGTCACTCAACCTCCAGGTAGCTCTTGTAGTTGATGACTTTCAAGTCCGGCGTCGATTCAGCGGGCTTGCCTTTGTAGAGGACGAATGCCTGCTCATTGCCCGATCTCAATTGCAGAAGCGAGCGAGCATATTCATGTCGATACGTCTGGCTTGTTTTGATTTCGATGAACTGCCGCTCCGGTTTTCTGTCAACAATCAAATCCACCTCCACCCCATTGCTCGTCCTATAATAGTACAGATCTGCACCAGTCCGGGCATGAAGCTCCTTTTTGTTTATCTCCGAGATTACATAGTTCTCGAAGAGAGGCCCGTACAAG
>JBGPAN010000604.1:0-2895 GCA_041480785.1 Bacteroidota bacterium
CACATGCGACACCTTGTTGCGTCCTGACCGCTGCGCATCAAACAAAGCCTCCTTCACCGACAACAGCAGGTTCTCCAGATCCGACGCATGTTGTGGATAGACAGTTACACCAACGCTGACGGTCGTGAGGATCCCGTGATTCGTGAACGATGTACGGCTGACTGCCTCCCGCACCTCATCTGCAAACATAACTCCATCGACAAGCTCAGAGTTCGATCTCAGAACGATGAACTCGTCGAACCCATGCCTTCCCGGTACATCATTACCCCTCAACCGACTCTTGATCAGACCGGCCATCTGCTTCAGCATTTCCCTCGAAGCATCATAGCCGTACGTGTTTGTGATATGCTTGAAGTTATCGACGTCAAAAATCATCAGCGAGAAACTCTCGTGAAGCGCGTTGGAATGATCGATGGCGGTTCGAATCCTTTCGAGGAATGGGGCATATTTTTCCAACCCCGTTTCGTGGTCGATTTTGTCGAGACGGAGGTTGTCTTCAAGGAGTTGCGCTTTATGGAGTGCGACCGCTGCGAAGTCTGCAAAGCTCTGAACAATGTGAACATCATCGACGGTGAAAGCGTCCTTGTGAACGCTGTCGACGTGCAGGTATCCCAGACTGCGATGATTTGCGGAAATCTGAACGCACACCGCTGAAACGAAAGGCTGTTCCAGTTTCACTTCTTCCGCTTGTTCGGGAAACGACGTGCTGTCACGAATGAGGATCGGAGAACCTGTCCACAACAACCGGCCAATGGCGCCCGTTGCGAGCTTTCGCCGGAATGCTTTGGCAAACGTGTGAGAGAGCCCGTGAGCCAGCGCAACATTGAGGTACTCCGTAGCGGGATCGACCAGAACCACTGCGCACGTCTGACAATGATACAGCCGAACAATGCTGTCGGCAATGAGATGCAGGACTTTCTCGTGCTGGTGGGTTGATTTAAGAACGTTGAGAATCTCGGAGACGAACCCGAGGTATTCTTCGTGTTTCATGGCAATCACCTCCTTTTCTGACATGTGCTGCAAAAAGAGCGATTGCTCTGGGACCGGGCAGTCTGAGGTGGGTGTTCACCGGTGAGACAACCGCAAGCAACTCTGCCCAACACCAGGGTGTGATTTACTCGGTGGTGTTTCGGACTCCATTTCACACAACATCGGCTCAAGTGAATCGCAGTCGCATCCGCTCGAGCACTCTCTCCGATTTCCAGTTTTTTAGGTACTGGACTTGGAGGAAGGATGTGCCTCCTTTCTCTGAAAGTCGCACGTGTTCCAGACTACTTCCCTTCTTCAAAACGCTTGACGATGTTTTTGTTCTGGTAATTGCAGGCGTCTTTTCCTTCCGCCGTAAGGGCGTAGTCGATGCGGTTCTTGTAGAATTCCGCGATCCGTCCCCGCACAATCTTCATCGTGCTGTTCATCAAACGATTCTGCTCGTTAAATCCTTCGCCGAGGACGGCTATCGCTGCAGGCAACCAGCGCTCCGGGAACATCCCCGCGCTCTTGTTCCCTTCGCGATACCGATCGATTTCTGACTGAAGCAGACGCAACGCCGCCGTCTGCCCTTCGTCGGTATGACATGAAACATGTAGATGCTTCAGGTACGCCAGGATTGCATCTTTGTTCGACACAATGAGACCGACGGTGTAGGCTGAGTGATCGTTGTACAGCATCACCTGCTCGATGAAAGGAGAGTGAGCCACGATCGTCTCTTCGATCCCTTCCGGACTGTACTTCTCGCCGTCATGACTGATCAAAACGCTCTTCTCGCGTCCCAGCACAAACAGAAATCCATCCGCATCCAGGTAACCGATGTCACCCGTGTGTAACCATCCATCGCGAATCGTTTCACCCGTTGCGCGCTCATTCTTCCAGTACCCTGCCATCACATTCTCACCTCGCATCACGATTTCCCCTTTTTGTCCGAAAGGCAGCGTCTTGCCTTGATCGTCACAGACTTTGATGTCTATGCCGGGGAGCACTGTGCCGGAGGAGCCGAATTTGTGCTTCGTCGGAGTATCGCACGATACCACGGGCGAGGCCTCGCTTAAGCCATACCCTTGATACATGGGGATGCCGACGGCGTTGAAAAACCGCTGCAGCTCAATATCGAGGTGTGCCGCACCACCGATGAAGTAGTCGAGCCGACCCCCAAAGCCTGCACGGATTTTTCTGAAAATGAGCGCATCGCAAAGAGTGTACAACGGATGTTTCGGTTTGCCGACATCCTTCCCGCCATTGTAGCCATCACCATAATGGGCGTACGCAATCTCCAATCCCTTTTGAAAGAGATTCCAGACCAATTTGCCCTTCTCGCTGATGCCTTTCTCAATATTCTTTTTGAAGTTCTTCGCCAGTGCAGGCACACTCAACAGAAATGTTGGCTTGATTTCCCTGATGTTGGTCGGAATGTTTCTGAGCGTTTCCAGTGCAGTTTTCCCCGTCTGAATGGAAGCCATACTTGCCCCGATACTCGTGAGCAAATAGACACCCCCGGTGTGGCCGAACGAGTGGTCCCACGGTATGATAATGAGCGAGCAGTACCAGTCGGGCTGCGGCAAGTGGGTCGAGCATTGCTTGACATTTGCCGTGTAGTTGCGATGGGTGAGTGTTACCCCCTTCGGGTCTGCTGTCGTGCCCGAGGTGTAGCTGATCGTCGCCGGATCATGTTCCTGGATCGACTGCCACCGTTTTTCGAAATCGGAGCGATGACGCCTGAGGTATTCTTTGCCCCGTTCGAAGAGTTCGGGAAAACCAATTTCGTCTTCAGCGGGCTTCCCTTGCGGGTCGAGAAGAATGATCTTCTCCAGGTCCGGCAGATCGACTCTCATCTTCATGACCTTGTGTGCCTGCCCGCCGGAAACGACAACCATCCTGCATCCGGAATGAGCGAGGCGAAAC
>JBGPAN010000605.1:0-2891 GCA_041480785.1 Bacteroidota bacterium
CGCATGGATAGGGAGCTATTCCGGGAATACTATCTGTACCGGCCGCCAAGTCTGAGGGTCATTGACAAGTTTGTCTGGATAGCTGACGATCTCGAGTCGACGGGGTTGGACCCGGATAAGCACGAAGTCATCTCCACGGTATTTGTCCTTGTAGAGGAAGCTCCATGCCTCCTTCCAATGCTTCTCTTTTTCAGCCATAGCATTCACCAAATCGGCTTTGCCCAACACGGTGACGTACCCGCTGGCGTTGGGATTCAAATAGAACAGTGTAACGCGAGCGTCTTTCTTGATCTGAGCGATTTTCCGACTGGCTGGATTGGTCGCGATCCAGATGATCATACCCTCATCAGGGAGGAAGGGATCCACAACCCGCGCTTCAGGATGCCCGTCATCACCAATCGTGATGAGGGCGCAATATCGGGCCTTTTCCATGAGCCTTCTTGCTGAAGAAAGAATGTGTGCTCGATCCGCAGTAGCTGAGGTATCCTGACCCGGCATCACTTGCGGGAACAGGAAAACGGGGAAAATGATAGTCAGAGCTGTCTTTCTAAGCATAGGTCTCCTTTCCGGTTGAAGTAGTCACACTCTATTTACTTTTTCTCCCAATGGATCTAAGAGAGTCTTACCATTCTTGCGTAGGTCTCAATGATTCTGCGGGCAATCTGCGGAATCATTTGTGCAGGGTATCTATGAAGGCAGTGCGTGTACTCTTTGGTATCTTCACCACGATAGTCCCAAGTTGTATCTACTCTCGTCTTCATAAGTCCGGTTGGATAAATGAAAAATCAATAGGTATCGTACGTGAAGAAAATAGCAACAAAACCGTTGGGTTCATACCGTCAGATTCGTGGTTGTTTTTCTAAACCGTAAATCGTATCTTAATATTAGTAACTCACTCAGCAAGGTTTTGTTCTACATGTAGAATAAAAGTGGTCGTTTTTCTACAACCTGTGGTTGCACGAAATATGTTTTTCGTATGTTTTAATGTAAGAACCCTGGGCGCTTAACTCCCGCCAAAAGGTGAAGTCCCGCAGTACGGGATGCCCAAAAGCGGCACATGGCGGGCAGGCAGCTGGTGAAAACGAGCTCGTTTACAAAAGAATGGAGCAACGGCATGGCGCATTCCATTAATCGTTTCTTGCTTACCCCTCGCGAGGCTGCGGCAAAGGCATTGATAGTCGACCAGCTCAGAGCAAATCCCCGCGGCCCGTGGGTGAACGGCAAGAAAATGGGCCTGCCAGCGTCAAAAGGTACGACATCCATCAGTAATAAGAAGAAATGAGTGAGATATCGAACTGCGAACCGGGAATAGGGAACCTCGGCTTCGCTCACCCGCATGGGGAATCTTCATTCGGTGTTTGATACTCTTCATTCAGTTTTTGAAACGGGCGCTTAGCTCAGTCCGTTCACGCTGAAAGCGTGAACGAGATCTCGTCATCGACATGGTCGATGACGGACTGGTTCAGAGCGTGCGCCTCTCAGGGAATTGTCATATCGTTCGCACACAGCAAATTCCACGAAGACCTTCTTCTGGACTGATTTGTTGAGACTGCTCCAGAAGTTGGAAGAAATCATCGCTTCAGCGCACTGCTCTTTTTCACCTGCCTCCGCTCTCCACATCTGACAGCCATCCGTTGCGCCTTCAAGAACTTCTGCCAACGCGTGTTCCCATTTTCAGCAATCTCGACTGACTGCTATGATATACTTTGAGGGTTGGTCTGAGGCCACCCAGCAGTTTGCAGTGCTGCTCGAATTGATTTTTTGGCAATGCTGCTTTATCTTCGCGCACACCGTGCCTGCCTTTGAGATTCGACTTTGACCGACTGAATGTTTGGCGTGGTCTTGCCGGCCGTCGCACTCCTCCTCGGCCCTGCCACGTTAGTTTCTCAGTTCCCTGAACCACGGTTCGAGCATATCATGAAGGCGCGGGGTTTGCCTAATGCCCTAATCCATTGCATGCTGATGGACCGACAGGGGTTCCTTTGGTTTGGCTTCGAGGGTGCACTCGCTCGGTACGACAGAATACAATTCATGTCCGTGCGCCTGCCAAATGACCGCTCGCTCGGTGCGACCCAGAACCTCATCAACAACTGCATCGAATCACGCAATGGGATTCTCTGGTGCGCGACGATCAGGGGGGATCCTTCGCTACCATCGGAGTCATAGAGTTTCTGACCTTAAAAGACGTTGCCCCAGCATTCTTACTGCTCTTTTGAATCCGACGGCCTCGCATGTATTGTAGCGCGCATTTTCTGCGACAGACCTTTTGTCGTCACCTCATGGACTTGACTTTCTTGCTACTGAAAATTATATTCGTCCGATAGTTTTCCTCAATGGAGGCTGGTTACTGGCTCGAGATCTCCGCAGGTCTCGACAGAGAACTCTATCTTCTATTCTCTCTCGCGAACATCCGATGCTCCGACCCCTTCTTCTCCGAACGGATCGAACGAACTGTATCAAACCTCCCATCCCGCAATCCATTTCCAAGAGCCCGGCCGAAGCATAGGTGGGCTCATCGTCACCATCTTAATGCGAGGGACCTATGAGCAGGACATCGAAGCAACTCTTCGTTCTTACATTGCTGCTTGCTTTTTCCTTGATCGCTGTCGGAGAGGACAAAGAAAGAAAGGGAGCGGGAAGTTCACCTGCGGACATCAGAAGTACAGCAGGCAGCCCGACGTACTCGGTCATCAATATCAACAATCTGACCAGCTGGATACGTTATGACGGATCCGGAAACCAGACTCCGAGCAGCAACGTCGGGGTCACTTTTCCGCGCGGGACATCCGGCATCATTTACCAGGATGGCTACGTTTGGGGGGGCAAGGCATACTTGAACGCCGCGCGCACCCAACCGGCATCATCACAGGTCATCCGCGTCGGCGGCGGCG
>JBGPAN010000606.1:0-2884 GCA_041480785.1 Bacteroidota bacterium
ATGACAAGCACCACGAAGGTGATGACCGTCCAGACCATTAACCCCGGATTGATGTCAAACATGTGGTGTGATCCTCAATTACTTTACTGCAAGCAGGATGCAGATTGCCAGACCGAAAAACGTTGCGCCTTCGATCAGAGCAGCCGAAATAATCATTGACGTTCGTACCTGACCAGCTGCCTCCGGCTGCCGGCCTGTCGCTTCCATCGCGGACGCGGCCAGTTTGCCGATGCCAAATCCGGCTCCGATAACGATCAAGCCTGCGCCAATTCCTGCGGAAAGATAGCCTAGTGCGGTTGGTTCCATTGCGATTGTTCCTCCTCGTTGAATAGATCGTTCAAATGTGATTGAGAATTCAGATTATGAGTGTGAATGCTCTGCATGCTCTTCCGTATGTTCGGCCTGCATCCCGAAACCCATGAAGAGCGATGTCAGCATAACGAAAATGTATGCCTGCAGGAACGCTACAAAAAGCTCCAGCATCATAACTCCGACGCTGAAGATGACAGACAACGGAGCGACAATGACTGAGCGAAACAGTAATACGAGTCCGATCAGTGCGAGCAGGACGATGTGTCCGCCGTTCATGTTAGCAAACAAACGCATGCAGAGAGCGAATGGCTTCGTGAAGAGACCCAGGATCTCCACAGGGATCATGATCGGCCAAATTGACCAATGGACTCCTCCTGTAAGATGCGCCAGGTAGTGTCCCACTCCTTGCTCCCGAATGGCAGCAGCCTGTATCATAATGAAGGCGACGAAGGCCAGGGCCGCTGTCACTGAGATGTTCGCTGTCGATGTTGCGCCGTACGGAATCAATCCCAGCAAGTTCATGATCAGAATGAAGAAAAACAGCGTCAGCAGAAACGGGAGGTATTTCAATCCTCCTGGGCCCATATTTGGCAAAGCGACTTCGTCTCTGATGAACACGATGAAAACTTCGAAAAGATTGCCGATTCCCTTCGGAATGATGTTCTTGCGGTTCCGATTCGCTGCATAGATCGCGAACACGGCGACAACGAGCGCCGAGAGAAGCAGGAAGAAAACATGCTTGGACAGCGAAAGGTCGATGGTTACGTTTCCGACGTGAATTGGAGGAAACTGCGGAAGTTCGATGTGTCCGCCCGGGAATTCCAGAGTCTTGGAGTTCTGCATGTGCGCAAGCAGGTGGCCGAACTCGAATTTCTCTCCGTGTTCCGCAGCCGCGTGCGCCGCCTGTGCCGGGATCGTGTCACCCGCACTCAGCGCCGCGTGCTTCAGTGTATCTACCATTGCTTGTGGTTCGATCATCTGTCTGCGACTAATGCTTTAGCGCTACTTTTTTCTGAAGGAAGTGAATTTCAAGAAGCAGATTCAGAACATAAAACATCAAGAGGGAAGCCATCAACGAAGCTGTTTGAAATTGGTACACACGGACAAGCAGGAGTACAATTCCGACGAGCAAAAACATCCGCGCCAGTGTTCCTCCGAGTATGACTTTGAGAAACGTTGTGTTCGATTTGTCAAATCCATATTCAATGAACACATACCCCAGGAGCAGGTGAAACAAACTCGCCAGGCCGCCGGCAACAACGCTCCGAACAAGCTCTCGACTCGTATAGATCGAGAGCGGCACAACAACGAAAATCGCCACTCCCATAAAGACCAGAGCGACCAACTTCAAAAAACCCCAGTCAACTTTCACTCACACCCCTCTACAAAGACTTTTCCTTTTTGCTCATCTCTGCCGCAGATCGGAAGAACTTGATCATGCCACCAACAAAGCCCAGAAACAAACCGATCAGTTTGAAGGTCGGAGACGTATCCATCCGGGTATCCAGCCACCAGCCGATCAAGAAAAAGAAAACCACAGCAGCTGCCAGCTGAATGCCAATAGTCAGGTAGGGGGCGACATTCCGATAGACATGGTCGAGCCCGGGCGTGTCATCCCGTTGCCGTGGTTCTTTCGGCTCCATTGCCATAGCCTGTCCCCTCCAATGGACCGCAGCGATCAGTGCCTGGCTTCGTAGGGTTGCGCCTTTTCGGTCATCGCGACTTTTCCATCAAACAGACATCCTTCGTCGATGACCAATTTCGACGCCCGAATATCACCCTTGATCACCGCTTTTCCCTCAAACACAATCTTTTCGCTCGCGGTGATAGAGCCCCGTACTTTTCCGCCGATGGTCACATTCTTCGCCGACACACTCCCGTCGATCTCTCCGGATAGCCCTACCGCAAGACTTTCGCTTGCAGTAATTTCACCCGTGAGCTTGCCGTCGATGCGGACACTACCCTGGCTACGGATCTTTCCTTCCACCACCGTACCGGGGCCGATGATGTTCAGTTCTTTGACCGGATCAGTTTTCAGAGCCGAAGCTCCTTATGTTAGAAGTTAAGGTTGAGAATATAGTTGGCCGGATTGACCGGCACCCCGTCTTTCCAGATTTCAAAATGCACGTGCGGACCGAGACTTGTTTCACCCGAATTGCCGAGGAGTGCGATTGGCTGTCCGCGACGCACAAACGTATTCACCACCGTCAACAGCGACTGATTGTGGTTGTAGAACGTCAGGAAACCCCCTGCATGCGAGATGATGATCTTGTTTCCATCATCGCTCGTCCAGCCCGCAAAAACCACGTAGCCGTCGGCAGAAGCTTGGACAGTTGTTCCGGTACTGCCTGCAATGTCCAAACCAAAGTGACGCAACGCAGGTTCAAATCCACGCGTGATATATCCCTCCGTCGGCAGTACTACCGGGAAAACCACGCGGCTGACTTCCTGCGAGGCTTGTTGCATGGACGCCGAGCCCAGCATCGCTCGGGCTATTTCACCGCGCGAGACTTCCGTCGCCTTTTGACCCCCAACGTCTTTCTTCTTTGCGTCGGGTTTTTCCACGCGAGGA
>JBGPAN010000607.1:0-2881 GCA_041480785.1 Bacteroidota bacterium
ATCGAAGCTCTGGCGCAAGCCGGGGGAATCCTGATGTTGAATGGTCTGGAGAATCCAGGCAATAAGCTGGTCTACTTCATGTCCATGAATAATGTGAAGTTCCGGAGGCCGGTCGTTCCAGGGGATCAACTGGTGCTGGAAGTAACAATGGTCAGTCGCCGTTCAAAGTTTATTCAAATCCGTGGTCAGGCGTTTGTTGATGGCAATCTTGTCGCCGAGGGGGATTTCTCCGCTGCGATAGTCGACAGGGAAGATGCTCAACAGAAACAGGGAAACCATTCAGACTCCTACCAGCTTTCATCAGCGAACCAGAACACATCGACAAAATAATGGCTACGAGCATTGATTCGCGCGCGGTGGTCAGTCCCAAGGCCGTGATTGGGGATGGTGTGCACGTGGGGCCTTTTTCTGTCATTGAAGATGACGTTACCATAGGTGAAGGAACCTGGGTCGGAGCACATGCTATCGTTTACAGTGGCAGCCGCGTTGGACGCGATTGCAGAATTCACGCTATGGCCGCCGTCGGCGGGCCGCCTCAAGATCTGAAATATCGTGGAGAACCGACGACCATCGAAATCGGCGACAATACTGTCATTCGGGAATTCGTGACGTTAAACCGTGGAACGATTGAGACGGGGAGAACTATCATCGGCAGCAACTGCATGTTCATGGCGTATTCGCACGTTGGGCACGATTGTGGGGTGGGTGACAACGTCATCCTTGCGAACTGCTGTGCTCTGGGAGGCCATGTTCACGTGGGCCACTGGGTCATCCTCGGTGGTTTGACGCCCGTACATCAGTTCTGTACGATTGGCGATCATGCGATGGTCGGGGGAGGATTTCGGGTTGTGAAAGATGTTCCGCCCTACGTTCTTGCAGGAAGTGACCCTCTTATTTTCGAACGGCTCAACGTCGTCGGTCTGCGCCGAAGAGGGTTCTCTGACAAATCCATCGAAGTGCTCGATAAGACGTACCGTCTTATCTACCGCTCAAGCCTCAATGTTTCTCAAGCCGTCGCCCGTATCAAAGAAGAGGTTGAGCAAACGCCCGAGGTACAGGCGGTCCTTTCATTTATCGCGAGGAGCAAGCGCGGTATCATTTCTGGCTACGCACATCACTAAATGATCTGGCAGTTCCGCGATACAGGGTATCGGACGGGCGCAGAAAACATGAGGTATGATGAGCAGCTTGCTCACTCACTTCTGGCGTCCGATGATCCGTCTGTTGTGCGCGTCTATGGCTGGGAGCCTCCGGCTATTTCACTTGGCTGGCACCAAAACATAGAAGAGATCGACCTCGAAAAATGCTCCCGGGAAGGGATCGATGTCGTCCGCAGGCCCACAGGGGGCCGGGCGATCCTCCATTCGGATGAAGTTACGTACAGCGTCACAATGGTCGCTTCGCAGAAAAGCGTCCTTTCCGTGTATCAACAGATCAGCGAAGCTCTCGTGCGAGGCCTTCGGGAACTAGGTGCCAACGTCGCTCTGGAAAAGTCGCAGCCTCATTTCCCCTCCCTCTATCGTTCACCATCGGCGGTCGCATGCTTTGCGAGCGTTGCCCGGTACGAAATTCATATCGGAGGTCGAAAACTGGTTGGGAGTGCTCAGAGGAGATTCGCCCGGGCTGACGGCCAGGAGGTCGTCCTCCAACACGGATCCATACTCCTCGGCGGGGACCATCATCGAATGGTCGATTTTCTCAAAGGACTGGGGGGCGATCAGCGCGACCAGTTGAAGCTTGACCTCAAGCAGAACACGGTCGATCTCTCGTCTGCCATTGGCAGGAAGGTCCGATTTGAAGAGGTAGTCCCTGTCCTCCGATGGGGTTTCGAGAAGACTTGGGGAATAGAATTCTCCAATCTGGGAATGACTGCGGAAACAACTGTTTTCGAAGGACAGGCGAGTACGACGTTGGAGTAGATTGTAGCTTCGGAATCTTATCGAGACGTTGTGTGAGTGTTTAATTTTCGATATTTTCAATCGTCGTGAAATCAAAAAACAAAAAGAAATTCAATATCCTTGTGTCGAACGATGATGGCGTGGATGCTCCAGGCATCTACGCTCTCGTTCAAGAATTGAAAAAGATCGGTGACGTAGTTGTCGTTGCCCCAGACAAACAACAGAGTGCGGTTGGGCATGCGATCACCATGAATTTTCCGTTGAGGGCAAAGGAGGTCAAAAAGGACGGCGCTTTCTTCGGCTACGCTGTTGAGGGTACTCCAGCTGACTCAGTGAAACTGGCTGTCAAAGCTCTCCTCAAGAATAAGCCTGACCTCGTTGTCTCTGGCCTGAACCACGGGGCAAACACGGCAATCAGCATCATCTATTCAGGAACCGTCTCTGCGGCGACTGAAGGAACAATTCTTGGCATTCCATCGATTGCGGTCTCGCTGACGACGTATGGCCCGCCCGATTTTCGATACGCTGCGAAGTTTGCCAGGAAGCTGGCCCAATTGGTACTGAAGAAGGGGTTGCCCGAAGGGACGCTGCTGAACGTCAATGTTCCCGCCGTGCCGGAGAAGGACATCAAAGGTGTTCGAGTGACTCGCCAGGGCCGCGCCGTTTGGAATGATACATTCGATATCAGGCGGGATCCCACGAACAAAGAATACTATTGGCTCACGGGCGACTTGCAGGACGATGACAAGGGATTGGAATTCGATCAATCCTGTATTCGCGATAACTACGTGTCGGTAACACCCATCCACTACGATTTGACAGACTACAAATTGCTTGATGTGATGGAGCAATGGGACATCGACTCACTTCACTAACAACGATCAAGAGGACCACAGACAATGCGTATAGGAATCCTTACTGGTGGCGGCGATGTGCCCGGTTTGAATCCGTGCATCAAGGCCGTCGTATACCGAGCAATTGAC
>JBGPAN010000608.1:0-2879 GCA_041480785.1 Bacteroidota bacterium
GATGTGTGGATGCAAAATAGGCCAGTTGTCAGATATATGCTTAACGGCGTTGGCGTAGTCTTAGCGCTGATGTTTCTCGCTGGAGGTAGCGGAAGTGGATGGTTGTTGGCGCTCGGGCTTTTTGCTCTGTTCCTGGGCATAACAGATTTTGGTCGACAGTGTCCCCTGATTCTATCCGTGCATCATCTTGCTTATCGGATCAGGTCGAGAGGGAAGCCTCCCATTCTTTCAGCGAAGCCCATCGAAGAAATCAGCAAAGCTGATCGCAATAACATACTCTCATGACTGCACAGCGCGTCTTTGGTCGGGTTCCAGGAGCACCGCCATTCCACGATTTTTCCAGCCCCGCCCGCCGGGGCTTCTTTTTTTGCAGTAGAGGAATGCGTACTTTGTAACCATACAATCGTACAAACGATCTTGGAAGGCCTATGGCTGTCGTTGATGATCTGTCGCGCGAAGACCTTCTGAAGCTGATTCAGGTCTATGCGAAGAATTGGCTTGCTCACGATGGCTGCTGGTTCCTGGCGGCGGAGGAGAAGCTTGGCTTGGAGGCGGCCATCGGGCTCGACGCGGAGGCCTGGAACAGGTTTGCCGTCGTCGAGGCGAAGCGCATCATGAAGGAATTCAATATTCCGCACGGCAGCGGGTTGAAAGGGTTGGAACGTGCGCTTGGATTTCGACTTTACGCGGCGATCAACAAGCAGTCCATTGAGTGGGTGGATGAACACACCATGGTCTTCCGTATGGTGGAATGCCGAGTGCAGAAAACACGGGCAGAGAAGAACCTACCCATCTTCCCCTGCATGTCGGTTGGCATCGTGGAGTTCAGCCAATTCGCACGAACGGTTGATGAGCGCATCAGAACACAATGTATCAGCTGTCCGCCGGATCCAATCGGCGATTCGTTCTGTGCATGGCAATTCTCGATTGATTGAAAATCATTCAGAAGGAACAAAACATGGGTGACGTAGCAGGTTATCTCATTCTGGGTCTGCTTGCAGGCGCTCTCAGCGGGCTCGTTGGTTTAGGTGGCGGCTTCATCATTGTGCCTGCGCTTGTCTTCATTTTTGGATTTTCACAACATCAGGCGCAAGGGACAACACTGGCGTTACTGGTTCCGCCGATAGGGATTCTCGCAGCATGGACATACTATAGACAAGGATTTGTGGATGTCAAGGTTGCCGCGTTTATTGCCGCAGGATTTGTTGTGGGGAGTCTTCTTGGGGCCCGGTATGCCATGAGTATATCGAGCGAAACCCTTGAGAAAGTCTTCGGGGTTACACTTGTGCTTATTGGCCTCAAGATGATCATTGGTAAATTGGGATAGAACAGGCAGGTTTGATACGTAAGGAAAAGAGACAATGATGACGGATGAAGAACTACTGAATGATGATCGATTTCTGCAGCTCAATCAAAACCAACAATTGGAGCTTATCGCGAAACATTGCGCGGGAATCGAAAGGCGCATTCGAGAAGCACAATCAAGAAAAGAAGCCGAGATGATTTCGGAAGAGGCTTGTGGAAAGTTTGAAACTGAATGTCCGAGTGATATGGTCCGAAGGGGGCTCGTTCTGCGTGTTCGGGAGATGGTGGAACAACGTTGGGGAACAAAATAGATCGCTGACCTCCCACGGAACAGCCTTGAGTAGTTGATCATGCCAATTTAATATTCATCCAAGTGAAAAACGGAAAGAGGGTTCATGCACGAACGGAGATATGACGCGGAAATTGATCGTCTGCGAACACCAGAGAGGATTGAGCGCCTGGAGGTCCAGCGCGTCATTGGTTTATGTCTGGAAGGAGCCCATATAACCTCCGTGCTTGATGTTGGCACAGGAAGCGGGATATTCGCGGAAGGATTCGCAGAGAAAGTTGCTACGGTCGCGGGGATCGATGCCAATCCAGAAATGATCAAGGTGTCGAAGGAACTCGTCCCGAAAGCGAACTTTCTAGAGGCGACGGCTGAGTCAATACCATTCGCGGACAAGTCGTTCGACCTTGTGTTCCTGGGTCTGGTGCTTCATGAAGCCGACGATCCAGAACAAGCGTTGTCTGAAGGTAGACGCTGTGCAAAGCACAGCGTGGTCGTACTTGAATGGCCTTACAAACAGGAAGAGATGGGTCCGCCGCTGGAACATCGGCTCAAATCGGAGGATGTTCTGGCGATGGCGAAGAGGGTGGGATTTAAGGCGATTACGATCATCCCCCTCAAAGACCTACTTTTGTATCAATTCCTCATGTAAGTCAAGAGGAACGAGTAAACAATCTATGTTTCATGAAAACAAAGACTAAGGCTCAATCAGAAGGGGTAGAAGAATGGATACTACAAACATCAAAGTTGCATTCGTCACTGATGACGGAACCACGATCAGTCAGCATTTTGGGCGGGCACACTACTACGAAGTTCTTACGGTTGTCAATGGAGCCGTTACGATTCGTGAACGCAGGGAGAAGGCGGGGCATCACACGTTTGCCGGACAAGAACAACAGAATGAACATCATGGTCCTGGGCACGGTTTTGACGAACATTCACAGGGGAAACACCGTACGATGACGGCAAACGTATTGGACTGCCAGATTCTGGTCGCCCGTGGAATGGGATTCGGTGCGTACCAGCATATCGCAGACGCAAAGATCAAGCCAATCATCACCCATACCCAGAATATTGATGATGCCGTCCGTGAAATTATCAGTGGCACGATCGTTAATCATGAAGAACGATTGCACTGAAGTCCCGCAGTGATATCGATGCCGGGTTTTGGCTGAACTGGTTGTCATGGGTCATTTACCATGACAGATGTAAGTCTCCGTGTGGCACATGCACTCCGAGAGAATGAACTAGTCACAATTAGAGGAACGAGCCATGGGCGAAAAAACTA
>JBGPAN010000609.1:0-2878 GCA_041480785.1 Bacteroidota bacterium
ACGATCATCGACTCGGCTCCCAGGCCAAAAATAAGCCTTCCGGCGGCCATCGTGTAAATGTTCCCTTGCAGCGCTGTCACAAGGGCACCGAGCATGATCAGCACGGTGAAAATGAATACCGACTTCCGCGTCCCGATCCTGTCAATGATGATCCCACCCACCAGCACCATGATGATGTTCGGGAAACTGTAGATCCCGTTCAACAAACCGATCTGCGAATCCGAAAATCCGAGCTGGGATTTGAGCAAATCGGCGAGCGGGCTGATACTGTCATAGATGTAGTAGTTGCCGAACATCGAGAGGCTGATGAACAGCAGGACCATCCATCGGAAGAGTGCAGACGGCTGAGGTTTCCCCTGTTCGTTCTTTTCTGAGGGAGATGACATGGGCGTGTGTAGAGATAAGTGAAAAGAAACGGGCAGGCAAAAAGTCTCTTGCCTGCCCTTGAATGGAAATGCCGCTAGTTGACGTTCTTCAGAATTGCCAGCAGGAAATTCCAGAATTTCTCGACGGTATCAATGTAGATTTTCTCGTCCGGTGAGTGCACGGCCTGGAGGGTTGGACCGAAAGATACCATATCCATGCCAGGATACTTCTCACCGATGATCCCGCATTCGAGACCGGCGTGAATTGCTTTGACGGCAGGCTCTTTCCCATAAAGCGACTGATAGGTGGATTTCGCGGTCTTGAGGATCGACGAATCGAGATTCGGCTTCCATCCCGGGTACCCTTCTCCTCGCTCCACTTTGGCCCCACCCAGCTCAAACACGCAGGCGACGGCGTGGCAAATCTCCGTAATCTCGGAAGCGACGGAACTCCTCTGGCTGGTGATCAATGTTATCTTCCCCTTCTCCATCCTCAGCACCGCAACGTTCGTCGAGGTTTCGACGAGTCCGGGGATGTCGGCGCTCATTTTGATGACGCCGTGGGGCAGACCGGCAATCGTTTTAAGAACGAGCGCTTGCAGCTGTTTCTTGATCACCTTCCCCCTTTTCACATTCTTGAGGACTTCGAGTTCGATCGCAAGGTCTGGCTCAACCGTTGCGAGTTCGGCCTTAGTCGTGTGTTGATAGGCCCCTACGACTTTCTTTGCCTGAGTCAACTTCGCCTTTGGAATGTAGACGAGCGCCTCGGCCTCGCGCGGAATTGCGTTGCTTTTGTTCCCACCTTCCATATTCGCGATGCGAACACCAAGATCGCTCAAACCAATCAGTGTACGGTTGAGAATCTTAAGGGAGTTGCCGCGACCTTTGTCGATCTCCAGGCCGGAGTGCCCTCCCTTCAATCCTTTCACGCGGATCATTGCAGCGACGGTGTTTCCCGGTGCGTTTTCAAAACTCACTTTCCAGGAACCCGTAGTGTTTTTTCCACCCGAGCAACCGACATACAGTTCACCCTCTTCTTCCGAGTCCAGGTTCATCAGAATCTTGCTCTGCACAAAACCAGGCTTCAAATTAGTGGCGCCGGTCAGCCCAGTCTCTTCGTCGATGGTGAAGAGGAATTCCAATGGACCATGAACGAGCGACTTATCTTCCATGATCGCCAGGTTCGTGGCAACGGCGACTCCGTTATCAGCACCCAGCGTCGTTCCGTTTGCCATCATCACATTGCCGTTGCGGACAAGTTCGATGGGATCCTTCTCAAAGTCGTGCACTTTGTCTTTGTTCTTTTCGCAGACCATGTCCAGGTGGCTCTGCAAACAGACTATCGGGCGGTTTTCGTAACCGGGAGAAGCCGGTTTTCGAACAACAACTGTCATGAACTTATCCTGCTTTGCTTCGAGCCCGAATTCCTTGGCTTTCTGCATCACATAGGCAGCGATCTGCTTCTCATTCTTCGAGCCGCGTGGGATCTTGCTGATCTCAGCGAAATACTTCCACACGCCTTCGGGTTTCAATCCTTCAATGGGGTTTGACATACGGTAGTCTCCTTAGAATATCATGGTTGCTTCTTCTCTGTTTCATGAGCATTGAGATTTACGAGATCTGATTTTTCGAGCATGAGAAGGAATGTACGAATCCGGTCTTCAGCCGATCCTGCCGAATCTTCAAATTCGGTCCGCAATCTCGCGGCCATTTCTGCTACCGTGGTTCGTCCATCACATTGCTTCCAAACGAAACTTCCCAGCTTGTCCAGCTTGACACGCACATGGGGATACTTGAGACGCGGAACGATCCATTTCACCAGCAGCTCATGCTGAAACTTCGGAACAAGGACAACGACGTTCCCGTTCGCCCCTGTTTCCCACGGCGCTAGTTGCTCGGGTGTGAGCTCGAGGAGGTTGATGGATTCTCTTTTTCTCCGTCTTATCATTGGCGGGACCTGCACCTCTATCGACAAAATGAGCGGAGCAAGCTTGGCAGCGTTACTCCGCTCAACATCAGAATCTCATTTGTTCTACATCATCGCGGTCGGCGGCGCCGGCTCATCGGGTGATCCCGCCTTTTTCAACGGGATGAAAATGAGATAGAACGCCAGGACAGCGAAGAATGCAATTGCCAGATACGGTGCAACATCGTTGAACATTTCCAGAGCCCAAAATTCCGGCGGCTTGCCCATGCGGTCATTGATGAAGACAATAGCGGCAATAAGCAGCCCCATGAGCGCCTCTCCCGCAATCAATCCGGATGCAGCGAGAATCCCTGCATTCTCCACACGTGCTTTCTGAGCATCGTTGTGACCGCGTTTCTTCGATATCCGATCGACTATACCACGAATGATGCCACCGGTGAAAATTGCGAAGGTCGTGCCGAGCGGCAAATACATGCCAACGGAGAAAAGCATCGGGCTCCTGACCTTGATGAGGATCATCGAAATTCCCATCGCGATACCGACAATCACGAGCGGCCACGCCATCTCACCCCCGACGATACCCTGG
>JBGPAN010000610.1:0-2876 GCA_041480785.1 Bacteroidota bacterium
ATATGCGGCCATACCATCGGCAGATTTGCATTCGTCGGCGCAGGCACAGTTGTTACGAAAGATGTGCCAGACTTCGCACTGGTTGTCGGAAATCCGGGACGCATTGTTGGCTGGATGAGCGAAGCAGGAAGAAAACTGGTGTTCGGTCAAGATGATGTTGCCAAGTGCGAAAAATCCAGCAAGGAGTACAAACTGGAAAACGGCACTGTGAGGGAGTTGTCGTGATCGATCGCTCTGACCTGCAACGGATTCTTGTCGAAGAACCGCCGCCTGCCGAAGACCCCATGTTGTCGGAATCTTCGTCTAACATGTGATGGCGCAATCAGCCCCATTTCATCTACCATCGCCGAGAAACAAAAGATAACTCGATGGGAATCCTCGCACGCCGTTATCTCCATACCGTGGTTTCGAGCTTCGTGTTGAAGTTCGTGGTGGGGCTTGCTATAGGCATTCTTACGACCCGGCCTCTCGGTCCCGAAGGACGCGGAGAGTACAGCCTCCTGGTATTGATTGTCACCACTGTCACGACACTGCTCAACTTCGGAGTACCAAGCACCAATACCTATTTCACGGCGACGAAGAAACTCGGCAAGGTGCAGCTGTACAAGGCTTCCATGGTTCTCGCGGTGGTCATCAGCATCATTACCTTTGGCATTCTCTATCTGCTGTACGAACTTGAGCTCTTCGACAAGTTCCTCTTCCCGACGGATAAGCTCACTCCCCCTATTCTTGCGTCGCTCTGCGTTATCCCGATCGCATTCTTCAACCTGTTCGCGCAAGGGATCATCATCGGAGAGAACAAAATCGAGCTCAGCAACTATCTTTCGCTCAGCAGTCAGGGAGCGTTGGCCTTTCTCCTCGTCGCCCTCTACCTGCTGGGAGCTCTTTCGGTAACCTCGGCAATCCTTCTGTATGCGTTCAGTCATGTTTTAGCCTTCGCGATCATCATCGTCACGTCATTTCCTTCTCTCGCCGATATTGTTCGAACACGAATCGTGTGGCGCGACTACAGCGCCATGCTCAGATTCTCCGGAACAATACATCTCGGAAACCTGACACAGTTTTTCAACTATAGACTCGATTCTTTCATCGTCAAGTTCTTCCGGGGGACAGCGGCGGTTGGGCTCTACGGCATTGCTGCCATTCTTGGAGAAACGCTGTGGCTGCTTTCAGGCTCCATGGCTTCCGTGCTTCTTCCGACCATCGCGGGACAGCACGAAAAGTCCAAAGAGATCGCCGTGAAAGCAGCGGCGGCAACATTTGCCATATCGATTCTTGGCGGCATCGTTGCATTCCTCGTCGGGCCCTTCCTCATCGTTCTGTTCTTTGGTGAAAAGTTTTCAGGATCGATTGAGCCGTTCCTGATTCTTATCCCTGGCGTTGTTGTTTTCTCCATCACAAACATTCTTGCCACGTACCTCACCGGCGCGGGGCGACCCGGTTACAACGCCGCCATTGCCTTTATTTCGTTTCTATTCACAGTCATTTTTGATATTTTGTTGATTCCCCGCTACAGCATATCGGGGGCGGCGATAGCTTCAGGGATATCGTATACGATGTCCACCATCATGACGGTCATAGCGTTTGCCAGGGTGTCTGGCATTTCCCTTTCAGAATCTGTAGCCATAGTGAAGTCAATGTCGACGGATGTTCGCAGCATCGTTGCGCGAATGCAAGAGCGGCTCGGCTTCAGGGATGATCGATCCGGGACCACAGGAACGAAATGAAGAGTTACATCAAAGAGTTCTCCGAGCGGCCTCAGTATCTGTCCGAACGCCTCTATTTTGAGCGTTTCCACGGAGCATCGCAAGGCCCCATTCTCGAGATCGGGTGCAGTGTTGGCCACCATACGCAGTTTGGCGGGGACCGGAAGATCGGCATCGACTTTGACATTGAAGCCCTTCGCATTGCCCGCGGAAAAGGCTTCACCGTGGCGAGCGCTGACGTGCAGCGTGGATTGCCCTTCAAGGACGGTTCGTTCACCTCGATCGATTGCCAGCATGTTATCGAACACGTTGAGAATCCCCTTTTCCTGATGAAGGAGTGTCACCGCGTTCTCAGGCCAGCAGGCCGGGCTGTCGTCGTCACACCCAATGTTCAATCCGTCGGATTCAAATTCTACGCCGATTACACACACATTCGCCCATTTACCAAAACCGGCCTCGAGCACGTCGCGTATGATGCAGGTTTTTCGCGTTACACGGTCTTGTATTCCCATACCGGCATTCCTCTGACAAAGTTCCTCCATACGCGCGGATGGCTTTCGATCGAAGGTGCCCTCGCCGTTCAGACATTCTTCTACCAGCTCGGTATGAAAATCAAGGATACGCTCGTTCTTGTCGCAGAGAAATAAGATGACCGAAGATTCAGACACTGTGAAGAAGATTCTTTTCGTTACCCCTTCTGCCAAATCGCCCTTCGTCATCAACGACGCCACGACCCTTTCGCAACTCTGCCCGACCGAAATTCTCGGCGTCGACGAGCTTCCGTTTCCGCGCAAACTGGCGTTACTCTTCCGACTCTTCTCTATGCTCTCCAGGAACGAAGTGCGGATGATCATCATGTTCTTTTCGGTCCCCCTGTATGCGCCCTTCGTCGTTACGCTGGCAAAGCTCTTCCGCATCAAGGTCGTTGTCATCAGCGGCGGTTACGATACCACGTATGTGCCGGTTATTGATTGGGGGGAAATGAAAACATGGTGGAAGCGGGTGGCCCAACGGTACGCCCTGTCGCGCGTAGATCTTGTGCTCGCATTTTCTGATTTCTCGAAGGCGGATATCCTCAAGTACACACAGCCGAAACGCATCAGAACCCTCTATTTCGGAGTTGACACCGAGCGCTTCAAGCCCTCAGGCAAGAAAGAGCCCCTCGTTCTC
>JBGPAN010000611.1:0-2873 GCA_041480785.1 Bacteroidota bacterium
AAGATGAGATCATTGCGCTGTACGGGATGTAGGGCCGGGGATCGCGCGACAAAGGATGGATGAACGATTTCCAGAACAAAGGAGGAGGTAGCAGGAATTCATGGCAGTTCACGAACGAGTAAGGGAGTTTTTTCGCAACGAGTTGACGGAGCTTCAATTTGCTGACCTGTTTAAAGATGAGCGAGTGATTCATTCTCCGCAGGGAGCTGATATATCGGTTGAATACCCTTTACATTCGCCGCTGAGCCAGGTTATCAACTTCTGTGCGAACAACTACCTTGGTCTTTCGAGCCATCCAGCAGTGCTGCAGGCTGCAAAGAAGGCGCTCGATGATCGGGGATTTGGGTTGTCCTCTGTTCGGTTTATTTGCGGCACGCAGGACCAGCACAAAGAGCTCGAACGCAAGATCGCGAAGTTTGTCGGTATGGAGGATGCGATTCTCTACTCCTCGTGCTTTGACGCCAACGGCGGTGTGTTCGAGGCGCTCCTCAACGAAGAGGACGCGCTGATATCGGATGAACTCAATCACGCATCAATCATCGATGGCATACGGTTATGCAAAGCAGAGCGGCATCGCTACAAACACGACGACATGAAGGATCTTGAGCATCACCTGAAGGAGACACAGAACAAACGATTCAGAATGATTGTAACGGACGGCGCTTTCTCGATGGATGGTGTCGTCGCCAAGCTCGATGAAATCTGCAATCTCGCCGATGATTATGATGCCATCCTGATGGTTGATGATTCGCACGCGACCGGATTCGTGGGGAAGACTGGTAGAGGAACACACGAACTCTACGATGTTATGGGAAGAGTCGACATCATCACAACGACTTTTGGCAAAGCTCTCGGTGGAGCAGCCGGCGGCTGCATCATTGGCCCAAAGCCGTTCATCGATATCCTGCGGCAACGTTCCCGACCGTACCTTTTCTCCAATACTCTGAGCCCCGTCGTTGTCGGCGCAACGATCAAGGCGTTGGATCTGCTCGAGGAATCGACAGCGCTCCGTGACAAACTCGATGAGAATGCACGATATTTCCGGCACAGAATCAAGGAAGCCGGCTTCGAGATCAAGGACGGATTCCACCCCATCGTTCCGATCATGCTCCACGATGCCGGACTTGTGCAAGCCATGGCGCGTGAGCTCTATGCGGAGGGCATTTACGTGGTTGGGTTCTTCTATCCAGTTGTGCCACGAGGAACAGCCAGGATCAGGGTGCAGATTTCGGCCGCACATGAGAAACACCATATCGACAAGGCAATTGATGCGTTTGTGAAGGTTGGAAAGAAGCTCGGCGTCTTGAAGTAGATGATCGTTGTGTAGGGAAACGGTCACCCAGACAATCATCAGCATGACATGGAGATGAACCAGGATTGAAAAACCGTCTTGTCTTCGTAGATCTCTTGAGGGGCTGGGCCACGATCGTGATGATCGAGGTGCACGTTTTCAATGCATTTCTGATTTCGGGATTCAAGGAAACCGAGTGGTTTGGCATCCTCAACTACGTAAACGGACTGGTCGCGCCGAGTTTCCTTTTCGTTGCGGGATTCGTTTTCGTCATCGCAAGTGATCGGAAGCTCGAGGAATTCCGGACATACGGCAAGGCGTTTTGGCGGCAGCTGTCTCGTATCGGCCTCATTTGGGTCATCGGATACGGGCTCCACCTTCCGTTTTTTTCGCTCACCCGGACTCTGAACGAGTCATCATCCGCACAATGGCTGTCATTCTCCCAGTCCGATATTCTTCACTGTATCGCCGCAGGAATGCTCATAGTCTTCCTGGGACGCATACTCATCAAAAGTGACAGAGCGTATCAGTGGTTCCTTATTGGAGTGGGGAGTGTTGCCGTTCTTGTTGCTCCATTGATCTGGGACATTGATTTCTACTCGATTCTGCCCGCGATGTTTGCTGGGTATCTCGACGGCAAGGACCACTCACTCTTCCCGTTGTTCCCGTGGCTGGGCTTTCTGATGTTTGGCGCTGTAACAGCATTTGCTTTCAAGAAGGCGCGGGGGATTGGGAAGGACAAGGAGTATTTCACACGCCTGTCAGTGATCGGTGCGGCGCTGCTCATCGTAGGATCACTGCTGGTTGAATTGCCAGGCCAGCTCACCGGAGTTTCGGTTGCGGTGCGGGCGAATCCACTGTTTTTTGCTTCCCGCTTAGGAATCGTCTTCCTGTTGCTCACTGCGTGTTGGCTCTATGCCGAACGACGGAAAACCGAACGATCGTTTGTACTCGATGTAAGCAAGGAGTCCTTGCTCGTCTACACTCTCCACCTGATTGTTATCTACAGCGAGTATTGGAATGGCAAAAGCCTTGACCATTGGTACGGTGGGACACTTTCATTGAGCCAATGTATCCTTGGGACCCTTGGGCTGATGCTGGCTATGATCATCGTCGCAAAAGTCTGGTCGCGTCTTAGGCAAACCTCGATGCCGTGGGCGAGGTACATCTCCTACGCAACGGGGATCCTCGTCCTCATTGTCTTCATTGTGCGAAAGAGCTGACGAAATGGAAACTGCAGTTTTGGTGTTGCTGATTCTCTTGCTCCTTTTGATGGCGGCCATGTTCTTCCGGATGCGATCTCCGCAAGAGCAGGAGAATCCGCAGGCCACGTTGTTGATTCAACAGCAGATCGACGCGCTCAGGGGAGAAGTGAACCTCAGCCTGAAGAACACTTCGGATTCCCTCGGGTCGTCGCTGAAGACGACACAGGACACCCTGTATCAGGGTCTGAAGCTTACGTCCGAGACAATGAACCAGCAATTGAACGTTGTTACGGCACAGCTTTCGAATGTCACTTCTCAGCTGCAGAACAATACCGGTCAGGTTGGTTCGCGACTCGACACTGCGGCGAAGGTCATTC
>JBGPAN010000612.1:0-2872 GCA_041480785.1 Bacteroidota bacterium
CAGAAAGCCAGAAAGAAACGAGTGTGGCGGCGAAAAAATGAGATGTGTAGGACGATGACTCTGGACGATAGATCACGGATTTCTAGCACCTCGACATCGGGAAGGGGTGACACATACGATCAACGGTCGCTAGTGCCTCTGTTTGCAACGGCGAAGTCGGAGCTCCCGGCGGCGCGCGGCGTCCGCAAAGCGTCTTTTTTCGTCTTTTGTCACCGGCTTGATCGGCGGTACGGGCGTCGGCTTCCCTTCTTCATCGATGGCAACAAACGTGAGGTAAGCCGTGTTCGTGAAGAGCTTCTCGCCGGTGATCAGATTCTCCTTCGTAACGCGCACTCCAACCTCGAGGGAGGTTGTGAACGCCCTATTCACGGAGGCCTGCAGCGTGACAACGTCGCCTTGCTGTATCGGGTGATGGAAATTAAGCGAATCAACCGATGCTGTGACGCACACGCGATTCGCGTGGCGAGCCGCTGCAATCGCCGCGGCGATATCGATCCAATGCATCAGTTGACCACCCAACAAATTGCCTAGCCGATTGGTGTCTGTAGGCAGAACCATTTGCACCATCTGAACCTGGGATTCCTTCACCGCCCTGATACCTGAGCGAGTCATCTCTCACTCCTTTGTCTACCTAACGGGATGAATTGGCTGCAGGATTCTTCGCCTCCGCAGGCGTATCGTCAAGCCGGGACATTATTTCCTTTCGAACCCGCTCTGCATCAGTTTTCCACTGGCTACTGGGATACTTCGCGAAAAACTTGTCGATTTCCGTTTTTGCTTCATGGACGCGATTTCGCATCAACTGCGCTTCTGCCTTTCGCAATTGTGCTTGCTCAGCATAGGGAGTGTCGTGATATTTTTCAAGAACATGATCAAATGAAGTAGCAGCAGACTTGTAGTACTCCATATGAATGTAGGTTACCCCGTTTTCATATTCCTTTTGCGCCAGTTTTGTGTTAAGCTCGCCGATCTTCTTCTCCGCATCCGTTACGAGGGAGTCGGTCGGATGATATTCAATGAATGACTGAAATTCGTCGATTGCCTGCTTGGTGTAATTCTGATCAAGGTTATACGATGGTGACATTCTGAAATAGCACAGCGCCTTGGCGTAGCGAGCCCTCGCAACATACGGGCTGGTGGGCATGGTGCGAATCAGGACGTCATACTCATACGCAGCGAGAATGTACTCTTCTCTCCTGAATCTGGACTCTCCCATGTAGTACTGAGCGTCGTTCGCGAGAGCGTTTCCTTGGTATTGCAGCGTCACAATTCGAAATTCCTCGTAGGCCTGCAGATAGTCACCTCCATCGAAGAGCGATTTTGCAGCGGCGAACCGCTTCTCCGCCGATAATTGCTCAACCTCCTTTGGCGCCGAGCAACTGGCGAGAAGGAGGGATGCGGCGAGCGCCAATCCCATCAACACGGTATTTTTATTCCTCATTTCATTCATCGTTTTTTTTCACCTGAACAAACCATGCCCCATTGTTTTGATAAACCTGTGCGGGCGACAGTTTCCTGAGCCGTTGGAAAAAGGCGTTCTCCTCACCCGCTGAAAGAACAAACGTCGGCTGCAACCCGGCTCGAACCGGCATCAATCGCGCCCGATCGATCGTTACCGTCGAGTCGCGCCTGCCAAGCACGAATTCTACACCCAATCCTATTTGCGCCCATTCCAACTGAGGCTGAAAAAAAACAAAATTCCCCAACGAATACAGGAAGAGCGTTTTTTTGTACCATTCAATTCCCTGCACATAGTGCGGGTGATGTCCAACAACCACATCGGCCCCAGCGTCCGCAATGATCCTGAAATCCCGCTTCACCGTTCCTGGAGGCCTGTCCACATACTCGTTGCCACCATGGTAGCTCACAAAAACAAAGTCCACTTTCGTGCGAAGAGAGGCGATATCCCGTGCGACTCGATGCTCGTCGAACAATGCGACGTGGCCTATCCAGCTCCCTTTGAGGTTCATGAACTGAGTGTAGGCCAAAAATCCAATCCGGATGCCCGATCTCTCAAGAACGACAGGCGCAAAGGTCTGAACTGAATCAGTCGAGGTCCCAACGCACGCGACCCCTACACTGTCCAAATTCAGGATCGTCTCCTGGAGAGCCCTGCGTCCGTAATCGTACGCGTGATTGTTCGCTGTTGAAACAATCGAGACGTTGGCTTCCTTCAGCGACGCCGCACCTACGGGCGGGCCACAAAAGATCAGGTTGTACTTCGGGTGCTGTGTTTCTCCGTTCTGCTCCGAGAGCTGGCTCTCAAGATTAAGAAAGACGATGTCCGCTTTCGCGAGCGAATCTTTGACATACCGGAACGGATAATCGATGTTTCCTTTGACAAGTTCCTGCCCGACTGCGCGTCCGAGGTTGACATCGCCAAATGCATGCATCGTCGTCCTCGCCTCTGAACTCGCCACCTGCCCGTGCATCGCGCTCACGCATACGCACACGAGGACAATTACCGCAACTTGTATTCGAACGCTCAATTCCTCACCGTGAAGAACAGATACACAACGAGAAACACTCCCCCAATCAGGAGCACAGGACCGACGAGCTTGTCAAAGAGCGTGCGCTCGCTGTCTCGTGCGAGCGGTGATATTCCAACTTCCTCCCGAAATGCGACCGTGTCAACGTCGACGCGGCTGAATGTTCCTACATATTGCATTGAGGACGAGTCACGGGGGACATCACGCGCCTCCACCGATGTCCGCACTTCTCTGCGGTAATCCCCCGTGGAGAGACCGACGTACCGAACACCTTGCTCAAGGACAGTTACTTGAAGTACTCGTTTCCCAACTCCTTGTGCATGTCGGATTGATGTATGTATCCCCTGGCGATTCAACAACTCGAGAAATGCATTTTCGATGAG
>JBGPAN010000613.1:0-2871 GCA_041480785.1 Bacteroidota bacterium
GGAATCTCCCGTCCCTGTCCGTCCACAAGGCGAAAACCTGACACGGGGGGCAGCTTCTGGTCACGCTTCACGTCAGGATTCAAACCAACAACAACGTCCTGCCGGAAGAACCCGAGTTCGGCCTGTGCTATCTCCTTCCTCGGCCAAGGAGAAGGGTTGAACAGAAACAGATACCGGTCATCTTTTGAAGAGAGATCATCATACGGGATGAGGTGATTCAGGCATTCATTCACCAACGAAGTGCCGACTTCCTCGACTGCTGTGAACCTTGTCATCATCTCACGATGGACAGGGTCAATGCTACACCCGCAGATACTGTCGTGCGGGTGATTGTGCAGAAGGTTCTTCCATGCATGACGCACGAGAGGCATCTGAGAGCGCATTCCGCATACCGTAGCGAACGCATGAAGGGGCTCTACGTATCGTTGCAGGAGGTTTTGGCACGTCCAGTTCCGCTGCTTGATGTACATCCGGCTGGAGTACACACCGCCGGTGACGACGAAAGCGTAGCGATAGCCAAAGCGGAGTTCGCCGGAAATCTCCGGTATGCTCTTGATCTCCTTCTTTACCGCCTCAACGTAGCGGGGTACATTTGAATGAACGAAATTGCCCTCACATCTCCGTCTCAGAAGATCCAGAGTGTGTGGAATCCTGGGATCCGGCCAGTGGTGATCCCCTCCATTCATCAGGAGACGGTGTGATGTTGTCGCACGCGCATCAAGTTCAGCAGAAAGGTCTTTGAACCGCTTCACGATTTCTTCATCTGCATCCTGGTGGAAGTATCCGGCGCTGTATCCATTTCTGAAAAGGTGCACCATCAGTGATCGCGTTCCATCGGGAGATTTCCACCAGTATTCGGATGATTTCTGGTCAGGTTCTCCCCCAAATCCCCGGTAGACAAGTGCGGTGTCGATGTTAAAACCCTTCAAAATCGCCGGCATCATGGCAATGTGTCCGAACGAATCCGGGAGATACCCGATAGTCATTATTGCCCCGAACTTCCTCGCAATCTGCGTACCGACAAGGAGGTTACGGATTGTCGCCTCGCCGCTCACAAGGAATTCGTCTGGCAGAATGTACCACGGCCCAACGAAGATTCGTCCCTTCGACACCAGACGCCGGATCTCGGTTTCCTGCTCCGGTCGCACGTCGAGGTAATCCTCCAACAACACCGTTTGACCATCGAGCGTAAAGCATTCGAACTTCCCGTCCCGTTCGAGAAGGTCCAGCAGATCATCAACCATCATAACGAGCATCGAACGGAATTGCTCGAAGCTCTTGTACCATTCCCTGTCCCAGTGAGTATGGGAAACGATATGATAGGTTGGCTTCATCCGGAAAATGGAAAGTGGATGCACATCATCAGTGTGATCGCTTCAACGTCGTTCCGACCGACACATATCTGTCGAATCTCCGTATTGCCGTCGACGCGCCCACAGCCGTGACACAATCCGCTGCGACGACATTGGCAATCTTCGCGGCGGCGAAAGGGTCGAACCCCCGGATGGTTGCCGCCAGGAACCCCGCAACGAATGCGTCTCCCGCACCTGTCGCGTCAACAACATCCTTGACTGGAACTGCAGGGACATAGACTCTCCTGTCATGCAACGCAATATAGCATCCCTTTGAACCGAGCTTCACACCGACAACTCCGCATGCCCCCCACTTGTAGAGGTGACTCACAATATCCTCAGGCGTTTTGCGACCGGTGATGGCAACGGCTTCTTCAAAGCTCGGTAAGAAGTAATCGACGTGCGGCAGGAACGATCTCAGCACTTTCGGTTCCCTGTTCGGTGTGCCCCCTGTATCAATGAGTATTTGTACATCAGTTTGCTCCTTGAGAGTCCGGCAGAGCCAGCCGAGATCCTTGTCGGATTCCGGGAGAAGGCCGAGGTAACCGAATGCAAAGATCCTTGCCTTCTTCACAAGGGACATCTGGCACACTACATCAGAGACGCGAAAATCCTGCAGACAGCCCCTTGTGTGCAGGAATGTCCGCTCCCCGTCCAGCCCTACTCCCACGATTGTCGCCGACGTTTGCTTCCGCTCGTCCGTGGCAACACCACCCATATCTACGCCGTGACGAGCCAGTTCTTTTTGAATGAAGGAGCCGAGGCCGTCGCTCCCCACCCGCGTGATCACTCCGACCCGGAAACCGAGCTTCGCAAGATCGATGCCGCAGTTGCACACATTCCCGCCGGTTGTCAGCGTTATGGAGTCAAGATAGTGCAGGCCTCCGGGTTTCCGGATTCTCATAAAATCTACCGGACGGCCGATGATATCGACCAGGGCAAGACCTGCAATGACTACGTCATAACGGTCCGATAGCTTCACTTTCATTCAGTGATTGTTAACCGTTTGAAGTCCAGGACCCTTCGCGTCTTTTTGTACGTCATCGTCAGCTTTTCGCTTCCGACCTCGGCATTCAGGAATGGACCTTCGAAGAGTCTGTATTTTTCCAGATGGATCGACCTGCCATTGACCGTGCGCACATCAGGAAATGCGAAGCGCATCATGTCGCCGCCCAACGACCTGTATTGGACGGAGACCTTTCCGGGGAGAAGATGGGACTTTGGAATGTTCGGGCGGAGTCGCCGCGAGAATTCCTCAAACGAGCCGACCTCTGCTTTCGAGCGTACCTCGACGACGTATCCATTCTGCAGTGCGTGGCTGCGAAGACGCCAGATGCTCATCACTTTGCTCCTGTCGGTCGCCTCCGGTCTCCCGATGACCGTGTTGACGGCCTGTCCTGAACTTTCTTTCTCCTCAATCCATTCATACTCCTGCAACGGGTACCACCCCACGTACGTGTCGCCCGCCTTGCACAGAATCCATCCGGATGGATCGGCAACGCGTTGCTCAAGGTTGCCC
>JBGPAN010000614.1:0-2865 GCA_041480785.1 Bacteroidota bacterium
GGGGATGGAAAAACCGAAGGCCGAACGTCGACCACTCAGGTCCGCCGTTCGGCCTTCTCGTTTCGGATCCGCTTATTCGCTACTCGTACCGCAGCGCCTCGATAGGATCGAGGTTAGCGGCCTTCCAGGCGGGATAGACGCCGAAGACCACGCCAATGAAGGCACAGAGTAGGAAGCCGATGATTGCCCAGTCGACCGGAAACACGGGCGGCATCGAGAACGCAACCGCCGCAAGATTTCCCCCAAGAACGCCCAGACCGATTCCCACGAGTCCACCCATTTGACAGAGCACGACTGCTTCCACAATGAACTGGCTCAGGATATTGCCTTTTCTCGCTCCGACAGATTTGCGCAACCCAATTTCCTTCGTTCGCTCGGTCACTGAGACCAGCATGATATTCATGATACCAACCCCAGCTGCCAGGAGCGAGATGAAACTGATGAAACCTATTCCCATCTTGACGTACTGCGTAAACTCGTTAAATGTCGAGATGAGGGAATCATTCGAGAATATGGCAAAATCGTCATCTTTCCCGGGTTCCACTTTTCTTGCAGCACGAAGTGCCATGCGGGCTTCTTCCATGCACTCGTCGTACACCTCAGCGCTCTTGGCCTTGATCATGATGTTCAAGGATCGGATCTTTCCGAAATGATTCAGAAACGAGCTGAGAGGAATTGCCACAAAGTTGTCGGCGTTGCCACCCAGTGACCCGCCTTTGGGCTCAAAGATTCCGATGACTGTGTACCGCTCGCCCTGAATTTTTATTTCAGATCCGATCGCGCCACCGCGCGGGAAAATCTTCTTCTCGACGTCCGGGCCGAGGATCACAACATTGCCACTGTATCGCTGATCGTTGTCATTGAAACTACGCCCGTCTCTGATTGACCAATTGTTCGCGGGAATCCCATCTGGGACTTCCCCCATAATTTGGACGTTGGGATTTGTTTTTTCGCCGCTGAGCGTTTGAACGCTTATACCCCAGGAGCCCGCTTCAATGGCGACGTACTTTGCCAACGTCATGTGGTCTCTGACGTACTCACCCTGGGCCAACGTGATGTCCTTGCGGCGCCGGAATTTTTCCCACTGGTCGTGGCCGCCAGTAAAGAGAATCGGGAATTTCTGAATCTGGAATGTATTTGTCCCGAGGTTGCTGAGACCACTTTCGATGCTGTTTTGCAGGACCTGCACAGCAGTCATGACACCGATAATCGAAAACACTCCGACCACGACTCCCAACAATGTCAATGCAGACCGGAGTTTGTTCATCCGAATCGCATTGAGCGCAATTACTATGATCTCTCCAATGAGCACGGTTATTTTCCGATGTCAGTGAATTCTGTTGTTATTCATACCGCAATGCATCCACCGGATCGAGGCGAGAAGCCCGAAAGGCCGGCAAGAAACCCGAAACAAGTCCCACAAACAATGACACAAGAATTGCTATCGCGACGATGCTTAACGGCATCGCCGTCGGCAAGACCTGGTCGATGATTAGGCTTAGGGGGAAGGAGATCATCAAACCGATGATTCCTCCCATCAGACACAATGCAGCCGATTCCAGGAGGAACTGCTGAAGGATGGTCCTCCGTGGAGCGCCAATCGCCATCCGGATTCCGATCTCCCTCGTCCGTTCAGTGACCGAGACGAACATGATATTCATGATGCCGATGCCTCCGACGAAAAGAGACAGCCCTGTAATAAAGAGACCAACCCCTGCGATCACGACGCCGATTGTGTTGAAGGTCTGAATGATGATCTCTTGCTGGTTGATCGCGAAATCATCCGCTTGTTTGGGTCGCAGCCCGCGCGCCTTGCGCATGATACCGCGCACTTCCTCCTTCGCTTCGTCCAGCTCCTTCATCGAAATAGCTTTCACCATGATCTGGATACCGCCTCGACGATTTCCAAAATCCTTGAAGAACCTGTTGATGGGAACATACGCACGGTTGTCGAGACTCTCCATCCCGAGAATGCTCCCCTGCTTCTCGATGACACCGACAATCTTGTAGTTGCCGGATCCGAGTTTGATGGTCTTCCCGAGAGGGTATTCATTCGTGAAGAGATTGGCAGCAACTTCAGACCCGATCGCACAGACCGGTCTTCCTCCATCATCCTCCGCCGATGTGAAGAATCGTCCAAACGCTACGTTGACTCCGAGGGTTGTCAGGAAATCGGAGTTCGTCCCCACAATCACAACATTTTCAAGGACCTTCTGATTGTATTTTGCCTGTCTTCTTGTTCCCGTCGCGGGTGACACGGACCGCGCAAGTTCGGCCTGTTTTTCGAGGGCCTTCGATTGCTGGATCCGAATGTCCTTACGGTTCCGGATCTTCCACCAATCTTCGCCGCCGCCCCACGGCCATTTCTGGACATAGAGAACATCTGCTCCTATAGCCGCGATGCTCTTGTTGAAAGCGCGGTTGAGGCCTTCAATGGCAGTCCCCATCAGCGTTACCGAGACAATGCCAATGATGATGCCAAGAGCAGTCAACACCGAGCGCATCTTGTTGGCCCTGATCGCATTGAAAGCGATCAGCAAGCCTTCCTTAAATTCCCCAAAAGCATATCGCATAGTTAGCCAATCTTTCCTGTAACGGCTGACACTCGTTTGTTTTGCACAGCCTGATCGGATTCGATATTTCCGTCACGCAGCCGGATGATGCGATCCGTATGTTCCGCGATGTATTCTTCGTGCGTGACGAGGATAATCGTATTTCCTTCCTTCTGAAGCGTATCGAACAAGGCCATGATTTCGTCGCCGGTCTTGCTGTCAAGGTTACCCGTTGGCTCATCGGCAAGCAAGATCGACGGTTGGGTAACGAGAGCCCGAGCGATGGCCACTCTCTGGCGCTGACCGCCGGAAA